>CAZFUY010000031.1:0-25855 GCA_964522445.1 uncultured Thiotrichaceae bacterium
CATGGCAAAACGATTGTGATACATGATACACCTGATTATAAAGTACGTTAGAGCACTGTAGTTTTTAATTGTCTTAGCCAAATAATTCAGCTAATTTTTTACCCGGATCATCTGCCCGCATAAATGCTTCGCCCACCAGAAAGGCATTTACATTATTGTCGCGCATTAACTTCACATCTTCAGGCGCATGAATACCGCTTTCTGTTACCAGAATACGATCATCTGGCACCATATCAAGCATATCCAGTGTGTTTTTTAAGCTGACATCAAAAGTACGCAGGTTTCTATTATTAACACCAATTAATTTTGCACCACTCATAAGAGCACGTTCCATCTCTTCTCTGTCATGCACTTCCATAAGCACATCCATATCCAGATGATGCGCCAGCGCCAGTAACTCATTCATTGATGAGTCACCTAAAGCAGCAACAATTAATAAAATACAATCTGCATTCATTGCTCGTGCTTCATAAACCTGATAAGGATCAATAATAAAATCTTTTCGAATAACGGGTAACTGGGTAACGTCTCTCGCCTGCTTTAAATACTCTTCACTACCCTGAAAAAAATCTTTATCTGTTAAAATAGATAAACAGGCTGCACCGTGTTGCTCATAAGTTCTGGCTATATCCGCAGGAATAAAGTTTTCTCTCATTACACCTTTACTGGGTGATGCTTTTTTAATTTCAGCAATAATGCCTGGCTTACCATTAGCGATTTTAGTTTTTATAGCTTCAATAAAGCCACGAGGTTTTAATGCCTGCTCTGCACGCTTACTTAAATCAACTACACTTTCTTTTTGTGAGGCCGCATAGATTTCCTCAACTTTACGTTGGAGAATTTTTTGTAGAATATCCGGTGTTTTATTAGACATATAATTTACTTTAATCTGAATTAAAATGTTTTTGTTAAATCAACCAGTGAATTTAATTTCTGTTTTGCAGAACCATCAGCTATAACCATCTTCGCTTTTTCAATACCTGACTGAAGTGAATCAGCAATACCAGATACATAAATAGCTGCGCCTGCATTCAGACAAACAATATCTTTTGCAGGCCCTTCTGTATTATCAAAAACAGATTTAATAATATTTAAACTATCATCACTGTCAGCTGCTCGAATTGCTGATAAATCAACCTGCTTCATAGAAAAATCTTCTGGCTTAATAGTATAGGTTTCTACTTTTCCATTTTTTAACTCAGCAACAAATGTTGGGCTACCAATACTAATTTCATCCATACCATCTTCTGCATGAACAATCATCACATGATTACTACCCAGCTGATTTAAAACCTGTGCCAGTGGTTCTACCCAGTCTTTGCTAAATACACCAATAACCTGATTAGGCGCACCGGCAGGATTCGTTAAAGGGCCAAGCACATTAAAAATAGTACGCACAGCCATTTCTTTGCGAGGACCAATGGCATGCTTCATTGCAGCATGATGTTTTACCGCAAACAGAAAACCCACACCTACTTCATTAATGCAATGTGCAACCTGTTCAGGGGTTATGTCTAAATTAACACCTGCAGTTTCCAGCACATCCGCACTACCAGATTTACTGGATACAGAACGGTTACCATGCTTTGCAACTTTTGCACCCGCAGCGGCAGTCACAAAAGCACTGGCAGTTGAAATATTAAAACTTCCCGATGCATCACCACCCGTACCACAGGTATCCACCAGATACTCTTCAGGCACATTAACTTTGGTTGATAGCTCTCGCATAACGCCTGCAGCGGCAGTTACTTCATCAACAGTTTCACCTTTCATGCGCAAACCAATTAGAAAACCACCAATCTGTGATGCGGTTGCCTGACCTGTCATAATTAAATTCATAACATCTGTCATTTCATCACGTGATAAGTTTTTATTTTCTGTAACTGTTTTTATTGCTGTTTGCATATCCATAATTTCTCACCTTATATTATTTGCCACAGAGACGCAGGGAACACAGAGTTAATTATTAATAATTCGTTTTATACCCAGCTTAAGTTGAGACACATTAAAATTTATTAACAATCCAAGCTCATAACTACCCATTTTCAAATATGATAATATTTGCGCCATATGAATAGGTTTAAGATTATCTATAGCCTTTAATTCTACAACAAGCCTGTTTTCTATTAATAAATCTATTCTGTATGCATTATCCAGGTTCAATCTCTTATATGTTAGAGGGAGCAGTAACTCTTGCTTAACATCCAACCCATACAAACCCAACTCATGTGACAAACACTTTCTATAAGTAGACTCAAGCAAACCTGGCTCTATATGTTTATGCACTTCAATTGCAGCCCCTATAACTTTACTAGATAATATATTTAGATCCATCTCTGTGTTCTCCGTGCCTCTGTGGCTGTTTTTAATTTTTTAGGAAATTCCTTAACAAATCATGCCCATGTTCAGTCAGTATTGATTCTGGATGAAACTGCACGCCTTCTACGGCTAACTCTTTATGTTTCACACCCATTATTTCATCCATGCTGCCGTCTTTATTTTCTGTCCATGCCGTTATTTCCAGACAATCGGGCAAGCTTTTTTTTTCTATAACCAGCGAATGATAACGGGTTGCTTCATAGGGGTTAGTTAAACCTGCAAATACACCCGTATTATTGTGATGTATCATCGATGTTTTTCCGTGCATAATTTCTTTGGCATGAATGATTTTTCCACCAAATACCTGACCAATACTCTGGTGACCTAAACACACACCAAGAACAGGCAGCTTACCTGCAAACTCTTTAATTACAGCCATCGATACACCCGCTTCATTTGGTGTGCATGGGCCAGGAGAGATCATAATCCTTTCAGGATTTAGTTTTTTAATTTCATCAACTGTAATTTGATCATTACGATGAACAACAACATCCGCGCCTAACTCGCCCAGATATTGCACCAGGTTATAGGTAAAGGAATCATAATTATCTATCATTAACATCATAACGACATATTCTCTATTTCAGTTTGCATTTTTTAAATGCATTTCTATCTATGCGAACCATCCAGGCCTGCTTCTGCCATAGCGACTGCACGAAATACGGCGCGTGCTTTGTTCATGGTCTCTGCCCATTCATTTTCAGGCGTGGAATCATAAACAATGCCAGCACCTGCCTGAATATTTAATGTTTTATCTTTAATAACGGCTGTTCGAATGGCTATTGCTGTATCCATATTTCCATTCCATGAAAGATAGCCTACAGCACCTGCATAAACACCGCGTTTAACCGGTTCAAGCTCATCAATAATTTCCATTGCTCTAATTTTTGGCGCACCACTTACTGTACCTGCCGGGAATGTTGCACGTAAAACATCCATTGCACTCATGCCATTTTTTAGATCACCTGTTACATTTGAAACAATATGCATAACATGAGAATAACGTTCGATAATCATTTTATCAGTTAATTCTACACTGCCAATTTTACTTACTCTGCCTGCATCATTTCGACCTAAATCAATAAGCATTAAATGCTCTGCCAATTCTTTTGGATCAGCAAGCAAATCTTTTTCCAGCGCAAGATCTTCAGCTTCGTCTTTTCCACGAGGCCTTGTTCCTGCAATAGGTCGAACCGTTACTTCTTCATCCTCAAGACGCACCAGAATTTCAGGGGATGAACCGACCACATAATGATCATCGAGATCCAGATAATACATATAAGGCGAAGGATTTAAACTGCGTAATGAACGATACAAGTCTAATGGTGGCGCATGAAAAGGTATGGTTAATCGTTGTGATAACACCACCTGCATGACATCACCTTCGATAATATATTCACGTGCTTTAGCTACAGCATCTTTAAATCCCTGCTCGGTAAAACCAGAAACAAAATCTTCTTCTTTTATTTTTATGCTTTTTGCGGCAGGCTTATATTGCGGCACAGACTCGTGCAATTGTTTTTGCAGTTGCAGCAATCTTTTTTGCCCATTTTCAAAAGCATTAGCATCAGCTGGATTAACATGAACAATTAAATAAAGTTTACCGCTTAAATTATCAAACACTACAACTTCTTCAGAGAGCATCAGAAGAATATCAGGTGTATTTATTTCATCTGGTTTATTACGATCAAGACGCGGTTCAATATATTTAATTGTATCGTAGCCAAAATAGCCAACTAGTCCACCGGTGAATCGAGGCAGGCCTTCTACTTCTGCAACTTTAAATTTTTGCTGATAATTTTCAATCCATTCTAATGGATCTTCAGCTTCGATAGTTTTGGTATTTTCACAACCATTTTCTATGCTAATACGTTTACCAGAAACTTTTATGCGTGTAAAACAGGGCAATCCAATAATAGAATAACGCCCCCATTTCTCACCACCCTGAACTGATTCAAATAAATAAGAATATGGGCCATTGGCCAGTTTTAGATAGGTGCTTAGGGGAGTGTCGAGATCAGCCAGAACTTCACGCACCAGTGGTATGTGTGTGTAATTCTGTTTTTGTAATTCAGCAAATTGTTCGGGGTTCATATTTTATTCCAGACATTATTTTTTACGCAGGTTCACTTCGGCAATAGCGGCTATTAGCTACCATCGCCATGTTATAAAATTACGTAAATCTGTATATCTGAAAAGCATATGTTTTTACCATTATTTATATAGGGCAAAATTCAATTTTAATAATAACCTTTTTTGCGAGCTAAAGCGTACCTACTAATAAATCGAATGAGAAGGATGCCCTTTATTCAAGACCGTCAGCCGCATGGATGCGGATGTCGAGCCTACATGGATGTATTTACGGCGCGTCTTGAATAACGGGCATCTTTTTCATGTGTCTCGGTAATATATACTGTTTAACTCCAGTCTATCACTGTCTGAATTTCATTCATCGAATCAACGACAGCATCAGGATTATAATCACGTATATCTTCGCCATGATTGTAACCATAGGACATGCAAACAATATCAAAACCCGCAGCACGCGCAGCTTTTACATCACTCATTGAGTCACCCAGCATTAAAGATTGTTCAGGCTTAACACCTAATTTTTCTGCTGCATGCAATAATGGCAATGGATCTGGTTTTTTCTTATCCAGTGTATCGCCGCAAATTACAATTTCAAAATAATCTGCAATACCCAGATCTTTTAAAATAGGTAGAGTAAATTGCGCTGCTTTATTGGTTACGCAACCAATTTTTACATCTGCTGTGCGAAGAAAATCCATCGCTTCCTGTACACCAGGATAAAGACAGCTACGCTTTGATGTATTTACCGCATACAGTTTATTAAATATGGGCATGGCTTTTTTGAACAGCGCCTCATCAGGCTCACCATCCAGCTGATTAAGCAGGCCACGGCACACCAGACGTTCAACTCCATTACCAACCCAGTGACGCACACGCTCTTCACCACGGACAGGCATACCCAGCTCTTTTAACATTTCATCAACACAATATGCCAGGTCAGGAACACTATCAACCAGTGTGCCATCAACATCAATTAATACCATTGCTGGTTTTTTAATAGTCATTACAACTCCTGTTCAGGGGGGTATTTCTATGGACATCCAAAAAGAACACTCATAGAAAGGAGTAAGTTAAATAGCTACAAAGTTAAACTTTAGCTTTTGCTAACTCAGCACGCATAGCAGCAATAACAGTATCATAGTCATTTGCATCATCTGCGCCTTTGGCACCAAAGATAGCGGAACCTGCTACAAAAGTATCTGCACCTGCTTCTGCAATTTCGCGGATGTTATTAACTTTTACACCACCATCAATTTCCAGACGAATATCAAACCCGGAGTCATCAATCATCTTACGCACTTCACGCAGCTTATCCAGAGTTGCAGGAATAAATGACTGGCCGCCAAAGCCTGGATTAACTGACATCAATAAAATCATGTCAACTTTATCCATAACATACTTCAGGCAATCTAAAGGTGTGGCCGGATTAAATACCAGACCTGATTTACAGCCTTCTTCACGAATCAATTGCAAACTACGATCAATATGCTCAGAACCTTCTGGATGGAAAGTAATATAAGTCGCACCTGCTTTAGCAAAATCAGGAATAATACGATCTACAGGTTTAACCATCATATGCACATCAATTTCAGCTGTAACGCCATGCTTAACTAATGCATCACATACCAATGGCCCAATAGTCAGGTTGGGTACATAGTGGTTATCCATTACATCGAAATGCACAATATCCGCACCTGATTTAAGTACGTTATCCACTTCAGCGCCTAAGCATGCGAAATCCGCGGATAATATTGATGGAGCAATTTTGAAATCTGCCATGTCTGAATCCTCAACCTGTGCCTAAATTTTAAGAGCGCACACTTTACCTGATACAGGGGGATTTTTCAGCCCTCATGGGCTTAAATTAGCTTTTTTATTAATTTTTTAGCTTAAACCAGGAACGATAAAGGCAGAAATTCGACCAATAAACATAACTTTATAAGGGTTAATCTCTGAAAAAAGTTGATAATATTCAATAAAATTACATTATGTGCCGCTAAGCAAGCAATAGGCTCTGCCAAGGATTTACTTTACAGATAGCCTCTGCGACAATCGGCGGCCAAGAATTTAGCCCTAAAACTTTCATTACCGGAGACTTTTTAATGAAAAAACAAATTTTAGCCCTTATAACGGCCACCACTCTTACTGTTTCTGCTAACGCTATCGCTGCTGGTGATGCAGCCAAAGGTAAAGCAAAATCAGCAACCTGTAACGCCTGTCATGGCACTGACGGTGTTGGCAAAATGCCTACTTACCCTAATCTGAAAGGCCAAAAGCCAGCTTATATTGTTAAGCAATTAAAAGCATTTAAATCGGGCACTCGTAAAGATCCAACTATGAACGCTATGGCAAAAATGCTGTCTGATTCAGATATGGAAAATATAGCAGCTCACTTCTCTGGCATGTAAGAAAGAACCCGCTAGTTAAATGACGACTAAAAACCCCGTTAATATATTCTTTAACGGGGTTTTTTATTGCCTGCTATTCGCACTTATTTCCTTTACAGCCAAAGCTGAACTGACATCACCTTTTATCACTCACAACCAGAATCCTTTAGTAATAGTTTATGGTTTGCCTTTACCAACCACTGCTCGAATTACAGAATATCGTCAATCTCAGTTGCTCACTTCATTAAATATTAGCAACACAATTAATGAAGAACAAACAGGCAATGAAACTTTATTTATTGATATCGAAAGCTACCAGCTAAATTTAATATTTGATTATGGCTTTAGTAAAAACTGGGCACTAAGAATTCAAACCCCTTTTATTCGGTATGAGGGTGGGTTTATGGATTCATGGATTGATAGCTATCACAGCGCACTCGGACTTTCTGAGGGCGTACGACCACTTTACCCTCATGATCAATTACATATTGAATATCGAAGCAATGGCTCAAGTTTAATTAATATTCAGCAAAACCAGTCGGGCATTGGTGATATTTCATTACAAACGGGTTATCAGGTAGCAAAAGAAAAAGATTTCAATTTAAGTTACTGGGTCAGTCTTAAATTACCAACGGGAAATGCCAGCAAATTAACAGGCAGTGATCGCACTGATATTGCTTTATGGATTGCTACAGATAAAAACCTGCAAAACAATTTATCAATCTATGCTAATGCAGGTTTGTTGTATATGACTGGCAGCAACGTATTAAAGAGCCAGCATAAAAATACTGTTGCCTTTGCCACGGCAGGCATGCAGGGACAGACATGGGAAAACATTATTTTAAAATTTCAGTTTGATATGCACAGTGCATTTTATGATAGCGCCACAGATTTTCTTGGCTCTGTAGTCCAACTTACATTTGGTGGAAGTATTTTATTTGATTCATCTTCATTGGACATTGCTATTGCTGAAGACATAAAAGTTGGCGCATCACCTGATGTAAATTTTAATTTCACCTGGCGCTATCGATATTAAAGAACATCCATGTTTCTCTGCTATAAAAAATAGCTCATCACGTAATAAAAACTAGAAAGCATAGACAAGCGTAATGGTTGTGATCTTATCTGTTTTTTCAGTTCTGGCAGGCACGTCTGAATTCCGTTTCATCAGGTAACTTATTTTTGAAGACAGGTTACCTGCAATTTTCATTTTAAGCGCTGTCTCTGATTCACTATGGGTATTAGAACTACCTGACTCAACTAATAACTTTTCAGTAAACTCCGCATGATCACTTATTACATACTTATAAAAAGCATCAGCAACAGCCGTTGCTTCACTTTCCTCTACACCTGTTAGTGTTTCTTTAAGTTGCCTATAACCTAAACCAGCAGATGCATCCAGCATATGCTTTTCACTTTTTAAGAATTGATACCCAACACCAAAAGAAAGGGAGCGCTGATAATCAAAGCCACTAAACTTATCATCTTCATAACGCAGCCCAGCAAAAACATAGGTTTTTTCCGCAAACTTATATTCGGACTTTTCTGTAAGCACTAAACTATCCGCACTATCCACATTATCTGTTGATGCTTTCAATGTTTCTAGCGCTGTTTTATGCAGCCATTTATCCTGTTCTTTAGAAACAGACAGCTTTGCATTTAAGGTATCTGAATTTGTATTACCTGATGTACTGGTAAAACCCAACTCACCTTCGCCTTTCCATTCACCTGCCATAGCGGCACAAGGAACAAATAATAATATAGCTAAACTCTTTTTCATTTTTCTCTCTCTTAAATATTAATTTTCAAATATGCTCTTACTACAAATAAGAAATAATCTATGCCGCATCTTTTATAACATGCACATCCTGCTGAGGATAAGGGATGCTGATTGATGCTTCATCATATCTGTTCTTAATAGTTTCATTTAAATCAAAATAAACAGCCCAATAATCAGCTGTCTTAACCCACGGACGAAAAGCAATATTGACACTACTATCTGCCAATTCAACCACACCAATTGTTACCGCCGGGTCTTTTAAAATACGATCATCACTGGCAACAATTTCTTCTAAAATAGCTTTAGCCTTTTTTATGTCATCGTCATAGCCAATACCAATGACCATATCAATTCTTCGTGTTTCTTTAGCTGAGTAATTAATAATATTATCACCCATGATATTTCCATTAGGCACATAAATTTCCTTGTTATCGCCCGTTCTTATTCGTGTAGTAAATATATCAATTTCTTCAACTATTCCTGATGTACCACCAGCTTCAACAAAATCACCCACTTTAAAAGGCCGGAAAACAATCATCAAAACACCTGCCGCAAAATTTGATAGCGAGCCTTGAAGAGCAAGACCTACAGCAAGGCCTGCTGCACCTAAGACAGCAATAAACGATGTAGTCTGAACACCAAGCTGGCCTAAAGCGGCTATTACCACAAAAACTATCATTGCAGCATAAGCCAGATTAGAAGAAAAAGTCACTAATAATGGATCTACATTTGTTCGTGTCATTATCTTAACTATCGATTTTTTAACTATCTTTGCAACCCATTTACCAACAACATAAATAGCAATCGCAAAAACGAGATTCATTCCATAGTCCAACGCCAGCTCTATGCCTTTTCCAGCTAATTCATTCATAATAAACTCCTAACCTTATTGCTTAATACACATCAACTGACATACATTAGTTTCACAACTCATATCCCAGCTATTTTTCAGGCGCACATTATATCACCTGACAGTAACTGTTCGGCAAAAAATTGATATTTCTCAGAGAAAGCAGATAAAATATACGTCTCAATATTTAGCATCTACATTAGTCAATAATATTTTTATAGACTGACATTTATTTCTGTAATGAATAAATAATTTCACGAACGATCATTTATTTAATCAAATGTAATTTTGTTTAAAGCCTGTTTTATAACATCAATTCCGGCATTGGGCTTTGGCGCGTTCTCACTAATATATCTACGCCATGATCGCGCACCAGGAAGACCATTAAACAACCCTAAAATATGCCTTGTAATAGAGTGCAACCTGGCTCCAGATTTTAATTCTTTTTCGATATAGGGATATAGACTTTCAAGAATCTCTTGCCGATTAAGCTGCGGCGTATCTTTATTAAAAAATATTTTATCCACTTCAGAAAGAATATATGGATTATGATAAGCTTCTCGCCCCATCATTACACCATCAACAAAACCAAGTTGCTGCTTAGCTGTTTCTAATGTTAAAAAACCACCATTAATAATAAAATTATTGTGTGGATAGTTTTTTTTAAGTTTATGTACAACATCATATCTTAAAGGTGGTATTGAACGATTTTCTTTAGGACTCAAACCATGCAACCATGCTTTACGCGCATGAACAATAAAAACATCACAACCACTTGCTGAAACAATTTCTATAAATTCACATAACTCATCCCACGAATCATGATCATCTATACCAATACGGTGTTTAACTGTTACCGGAATTGAAACAACTGAATTCATTGCAGCTACACATTCAGCCACTATTTCTGGCGTAGCCATTAAACAGGCACCAAAGCGACCTGATTTCACTCTATCACTTGGGCAGCCTACATTTAAGTTGATTTCATCATAAGCATATTGTTCTGCAATTTTTGCACAGCTTGCCAGATCATCTGGATTAGAGCCACCCAACTGCAAAGCCAATGGATGTTCTTCATCATTAAAAGCCAGGTAACGATCACGATCACCATGTAAAATTGCACCCGTGGTAACCATTTCTGTATACAACAAAACATGCTTTGAGATTAGTCTTAGAAAATATCGATCATGCCGATCAGTCCAGTCCAGCATGGGCGCTATAGAGAAGGCGCGGTTAATCATATTTAATTACATCTCTTCCTGGAAATGTAAAATAATTTTTCTGTATATACTCATTCATGCCATGAGTATATCAATCAGTTGATATTTATATCAAACTGGATATAGCAGCCAGTATTAATACAAAAAAAGTAGCAGAGAGGACAATGTAATGAGCAAGTTGCATAATCATAGCTCCAATAATATTTGCTATGATTAAATTATGGTACAGGCTATACATTTCTGTTAGTAATTAAATAAACCCCTGTGACCCATCTCACAGGGGTTTCGACCAATGGAATAATATAAAGATTAAGCGGCATTATCTGTCTGAGATACACTGATCAATGGCGGCATTGGGCAATCTATACTTTCTGATATAGCCCTGAGCAACTCTGCTTCTACGGGCATAACAATGCCATCATCAAGAACACTATCAGCACATGCCTCCAGAACAGATTTTTTTAATAGAAACGATAAAAGATTCAGTCGATTTAAAGCATCAACTATATTTTTGATACTGGCATCTGTTATTGACATCATGGGTAATGAGTCCATGGTAAATGATTGCATGCAGCGTTGATAACTGGCCTGTTTTCTATTTTCAGACTGAGAACTGCAATGTGTTAATACAGATAAGATTAACTGAATATCTTTAACCACAGGTTTAAAAGAATAATATTTTACTTTATCTGCATGACCCGATTTATCCAGCAAATGTTTTTTTAGTATGGTCAGCAAAACAAATTCAAAAAATGAGAATTTATTATCTGCCTTAATCATAGCTTCCGCTGTTATCAGAAATTCTTTTAATTCATTTCTTGACAATTTTTTTAGTGACGGCAAAAGAAGATCAATAAGAGGCAGCCTCTGCCTTCTGTCCAGTTTTTTAATAATATTTAATTCATTACCAAGTCTGTTGACTAAATCCATTTCATTTCGAACTTTTAATACATCCAGCTCCTGCTGTTTATTTTTTCCTGATAATAACAAAACATAAGTAATCGCTTTCGCACCTTCTTTGGTGTGAACAAACTCCATTAAAGACGATGAAAATGACTCGTGCATTGCAACTGCATACAGCATATGTTCTGGTGTTGGGTTACCTATTGACCCCGTTATTTGCTGTGCATCAGTATGAACACCACCACTACCAGAAAACCCTATAATATCATCTGGCATTACGCGCTGTTTTCGTTCTTCAATTGTTCTTTTTGATTTCTGAATTTTTAAAAACAGAGGATCAATGGCTTTAATTCGCTCATCAAGTGGCGGATGTGTTGCTAACAAACTCTGAAAACTTACATGAATAGTTTCACCAAAACACATGTGGCTCATATCTTCTGCATGGCTATTATCTAAAAAAGCACCATTAATACTTTCTTTTATTTTATTTAACGCACCTGCAATACCTTTAGGGTTTCGCGTAAACTGTACAGCCGAAGCATCCGCAAGAAATTCTCTCTGCCTTGAAATAGCCGCTTTAATCAAACGCCCAAAGAATAAACCAATATAACCAATCGCCAGCAGGGCAATAGCTAAAACGATTAGCGCTCCCTGCCCATTATTTTTTCCACTTCGTCTATACCGTGTTCGACTTCCACTATAAAGCAAGACTCTACCAATCTGGCCTATGGATAAAATACCGGCCAGAATCGCCATTAATCGAATATTAATCCTCATATCACCATTTAATATATGACTAAATTCATGACCAATAACACCCTGCAATTCATCACGACTCAATTGCTCAAGCGTGCCTCTGGTAACAACCATTACAGCTTCTGTAGATTTATAACCCGCAACAAAAGCATTTATACCCTGCTCTTCATCCATAACATAAAGTTCTGGCATAGGTGTTCCTGAAGCAATCGACATTTCTTCAACAACATTTATATATTGTTTTTCAGCAGCATTATGAGTATTTAAATCAACTGATCTGGCGTTCACCATATCTGCCACAGATCGTCCTCCACTGGCTAGAGCAAGAAAACGAAACAAACTCCCGGAAAGAATGATAAGCAAAGTAACACCTGTAATATATAGCCATACCGTATTTGAAAACCAGGTTTCAGGTGTATAGGAGTTAAAGCCGGTAAATTTAAAAAAGAAATAAAATACTGAATTAACAGCAGCAACAATAAGCACTATTGCCAGTACAAAATAGAATATCAGCAAGCCAGTCTTTTGCCTGGCTTTATCCTGTTGTTGAAAAAAATCCATAATTAGGAAAAAAACATTAAAATAAGATACTCCTTTATATTACTCTTAACTAAAATGAAACCTTAACAGGTTTTTTATAATCTACAGACTCAAGCTCAAACAGCTCCGCAGGCATAAACCCACCCGTATTAGCAATAAAGAAGTTAGGAAATTGTTCACGGTAAGTATTGTAAGTCATGACCGCATCATTATAAGCCTGACGCGAGAATGAGACTTTATTTTCTGTAGAGGACAGTTCTTCCATTAATTGCTCCATTGTCTGATTAGCTTTTAAGTCAGGATAATTTTCAGATAATGCAAATAATTTTCCTAATGAACCTGTTAATGCTGCTTCTGCTGTCATAAGCTTTTTAATAGTATCAGCATCTTCAGGGTGAGCCGATGCAGCCTGTGTTGCAGCCGATGCCTGATTGCGAGCTTCAATTACACCCATAAGCGTTTCTTTTTCGTGCGCCATATATGTTTTAGCCGTTTCAACAAGGTTAGGGATAAGCTCATGACGACGCTGTAACTGGACATCGATTTGTGAAAAAGCATTTTTAAAACGATTTCTAAATGAAACCAGATTATTAAAAATGGCAATTAAATATAAAGCAACAGCCGCTATAACGACAAGGGTAATAATCGCACCTGTAGACATAAAATACTCCCGATGATTTATCGGGATTATAGACAGGTTATATGAAGATAAACAACTTTAGAGAGACTTTAAGTCGGTGAAGCTAGTAACGCATCAATTTTACTAATTAACTCATCTTCTTCAGCAGGCTTTACCATAAATTCACGTGCCCCCTGACGCATAGCCCAGACTTTATCTGTATCCTGATCTTTACTGCTTAGAACAATAACGGGTATATGGCTGGTTGCTTCATTTCGCGTGATTTGACGAGTTGCCTGAAAACCATTTAGACCAGGCATAACCACATCCATAAGAATAAGGTCTGGCAATTCACTTCTTGCAAAATCAACCGCATTTTTGCCATTATCCGCAGTAAACACTTCATGCCCATGCTTAGAAAGAAGCTTTGTCAGTGACTGAAGTTGTGTATTAGAGTCATCCACAACAAGTATTCGTGCCATATTTTTACCCCAACCGAATCGCCCATGCTTATTTTTAGATAGAAAGAATATAAGAAAATACTAAAAAGCATTTATATATTTTTCATAATGATTAAGAATAGTTCATTTTCCAGCTATTTTCTTTTTATCATATACGAAGGAACTGGACACTTACTTAAGCCCAAACCTGCTACCACAAAGTCGCAGAGCACACAGAGACGCACGCAACAAACGCTTGTACTTCTCTGTGTACTCCATGCCTCTGTGGTAAATATTCTGGTTTAATTCTTTTTAAGCCAGGGATACTCTGATATTTAAGATAAAACCTGATAGACTTATTTTTAATAAATAGAGTTAATCAAACGACCAGTCCTGAAGAATTTCCATACGAAATAATTGACCTCGGTAGTTAAACTCCACACCTTTTTGAGTAATTTTCTCCACCTTTAGCCCATCAATAACAACCTCACCTTCACTCATACTATGGCCATTAACAATAACTGATCTCTGATTAGCATCACTTGAATAAACATGCCCTGCAAAAATCATGTCGGGTATGGCCTGCTGAACTAATGGGGGCATATCATATAGATGAGGCACGGAATCTATTTCAGGAGATGGTGTCTTTTCGATAAACTCAACTGAAGGCTCTGGCTTTTTAACAACCTGATATATTTCTTTTTTCAATGGCTCTGCTTGCTGAATAACTACTGGCACTTTAGCATCATTCTGCCTTTGTTGTGTTCTGGGATTTATTACAGCTAATTCTTTCTGCACCTTAGAAACTGGATTAATAATTTTTTCTGTCGTATCTTTTTCTTTAACAATATTATTTTCAACTGTTTGAATAGAATCATCCCATGGACGTAGCAATCCCAGAACAAAAGCCAGACTCAACATTAAAAAAGCAATAACAATATAAGGCCAGCGCGATGAAGATGACTCTATTGATACAGGAAGATGTACAGTCTGAAGCCCTGGCACACTACCCTGCTTTCGCTCATGATCTGATTTTTTTAATGCGTCGAGAATGTATGACATATCTAAACTAAATTAACCTTTATTCGCTAACAAAGGGGTATCTATACCAATTGCATTATTTAAACGACTTAATGTCCGAACACCAACTACTCCATCTGCAACCAGCCCCTGACCTAGCTGAAACTGCCTGACTCTTTTAATTAATTCTGACTGATATATTGTATCTTCTGGCAAGTTTTCATTCTTATTTAATTTATTGATAGTTTTTGTTAACCAGATAACATCCTTACCGTTGTGCCCTGGATGAATGGGGTCAAGATAACCAGGTGGCTGATGCCATAATAAAGTAAATTCACCATTCCAGTAACGCATCAACTGCTTTACTGTCCAGGTTTGTTCAATACTTGCTAGTTCTAATGTAGCTGACTGTTCTCCCAAACCTGTTATCGCCGCATAATACACCTGTTCTTTTTCATTAATTAATTTAATTACTGCAGGCCGATTTATATCACGCAACTTATTTATGCCACCTAAACCATGCAAGCATGATAATGTTTTTGTTTGCGCATAAAAACATGGCGAACCATTTTTCTGTGGATGATATTGTATTTTCCAGTATAAAAATAAATCCTGAAACGCAATTGAATTTGTTCTTAAACGCAAGTTTTCATCTGGCCATATTATCTGATTAACTTTAACTATAGATTCTTTTTCTTTATTAATAACTTCAATAGATTCTGATTCTATAGCCATCTTTACTGGAAGACCTTTAGTCTCAACTTTAACCTGTAACTTTTTAAAATTATTTTGTTGGTAAAATAGCACCCCAATAATAACCAGCACAAGACTTGCAAACACTGCATTTATAAACCATGGACTGACAAAACTTTTTGTAGCTTTAGTCGTTACTCTTTTTTCACCCAGAACTTCTTTTGCAGCAACGTCTAATGTCTTGCGATCTACCTGCTGCTTATTTTGCACATAACAACCTAACAAAGCACGATCACATAACACATTAATTAAGCGGGGAACGCCTTTAGTAATTTGATATAAACGTTTTATAGTAGGCAATGGAAATAACACACGCTTACAACCAGCAACTGACAGACGATGCCCAAGGTAATATGTTATTTCTTTTTCATTTAATGGGGTTAAGTGATAGCGAGCCGTTATGCGTTGTGCTAACTGAGACAGCTCTGGTTTTTCAAGAATATCCAGTAACTCAGGCTGACCGAGCAAAATTATTTGCAACAACTTACGCTCATTTGTTTCCAGATTAGTTAATAAACGCAGTTGTTCGAGCACATCAATATCAAGATTCTGTGCCTCTTCAATTAAAATAACCGTTTTATTTCCCTGTGCATGAGATCCCAGTAAAAACTGATTAATATAATCAACATAAGTTTTAATGCTTTGATTACCTTCTGGGTATTTGATATGTAATTCATCACAAATAGTAGCCAGCAGTTCAAGCGCACTTACTTTTGGATTAAGCACTAAGGCGATATGCGTATTCTCTGGAATCTGCTCGAGCAAGCATCGGCTAATAGTCGTTTTGCCTGTACCCACATCACCCGTTAGCAGGATAAAAGCACCCGCAGAATTCAGCCCATAAATGAGATGCGCCAAAGCCTCCCGATGACGTTCACTCATATATAAATAGCGAGGGTCAGGCGAAATAGAAAATGGAAGTTCTTTTAATCCAAAGTGTTCAAGGTACATGGTGCTAGATTACACGGTTTTGTTAAGTGGGTGCATACATACTCAGTATTTTTTATAAAACCAGAACAATATAATGATAAGCACTTGTTTAACATGAATATTCTTTAGCTTTCAGCTATTACCTTTATAATATAAATCATCATTAGCCTTCACCCTGTCGGTTATTGCTACTAATATGTACACAACCCACACCACACTGGCTCAGGCATGCAATCATTCTCTCCTGCTTATTTTCTATTTTTTATTTTTAACCTGCTGCTAGTAACAGCCTGCTCTGATAGCAATGCACCTTCTACAGCAGAAGTTAAAACAAACGCACCTGACACAATAAAACAAGAAAGATCAAACACTTATATCGACAAAGGAGGTATAAAAGCCATTAAGTCACGCGGCAAACTTCGTATTCTTATGGTAAAACTAAACGACTCCTGGCTTCCCAGAGAAGGCTCCCCTCTGGATATGGAGCAGGAACTGGCCTCCAGCTTTGCTCATAGCATAGGACTTGAACCTGTACTGATTTATACAGAAAGATTTGACCAGCTAATCCCCTACCTGATTGAGGGCAAAGGTGACCTTATTGCAGCTAATCTCACCATTACTCAAAACCGAAAACAAAAAATTGCTTTTACAGTTCCTGTTGGACAGTCTCGGGAACAACTAGTTAGCCACTCTGAAGACAAATCAATAAAGAAAAAATCAGATTTAAAAAACAGAATAATCTCTGTTCAGAAACACACATCTTATGAAGAAACACTATCTATACTTCAAAAAAAATACCCGGGAATTAAAACAGAAATTATTGATGGAAATCTGGATGCAGATGAGATACTGGACAAGGTTGCCAACAAACAAATTGATTTAACTATTCTTGATAGCAACATATTAAAACAAATATCTAAATACCGCAGCGACTTCAAAATCGCACTTAATCTAACAAATGAACGATCACTTGCCTGGGGAGTCAGAAAAGACAATAAACAACTTATAAAAACATTAAATAAATACCTTAACCAGCAACAACTTGCAAAAAGACATGAAAGCATTTTCTTTGATGACTTTGATGTTATAAAAAAACGAAAAACACTAAGAGTACTCACACGAAATAACGCTGCATCTTATTTTTTATGGAGAGGAGAATTACTAGGTTTTGAATATGAACTGATTAAAGAATTCGCAAAAAAACATAATCTTAGATTAGAAGTTATTGTTGCACCCAGCCATAAAGACTTAATCCCCATGCTAACAGAAGGTAAAGGCGATATTATTTCTGCTTTTATGACCGCAACAAAAGAACGAGAAAAACAGGGCATAAAGTTTTCACGATACAACCATTTAGCATCTGAAATTATTGTAACCCGTGCCAATGATGCATCATTAAATAAGCCAGAAGACCTTACGGGTAGAAGCGTTTACGTTCGCAAATCAAGCGCTTACTGGAGAACACTGGAAAAACTCAAATCACAGGGCATAGAGTTTAATCTAAAAGAAGCACCTGAAACCATGGAAACAGAAGAAATCATCGCTAAAGTTGCCAGTGGTGAGTACGACTTAACACTGTCTGATAGCCATATACTCAATATAGAATTAACATGGCGTGAAGATATAAAAGCAGCATTTCCACTTGGAAAACCACGAAAAAACGCATGGGCAGTCCGTAAAAAAGACACGAAACTTTTAGCCGCCATTAATGCATTTATAAAAAAAGAATATAAAGGTCTTTTTTATAACATTACCTATAAAAAATATTTTAAAAACTCACATAAAATAAAGAAGCATAAACAGGAGCGCATCGATCTTAATCCAGATGGCACTATTTCTCCTTATGATAACCTGGTAAAAAAATATGCTGAGCAATATGGTTTTGACTGGCATCTTATAGTTTCTCAGATGTATCAGGAAAGCCAATTTAACCCCAAAGCAAAATCATGGGTGGGCGCAAAGGGATTAATGCAGGTAATGCCGCGTACAGCCAAGGAATTAAAGTTAACTAATCTTGAAAATCCAGAGATCGGTATACATGCTGGCATTAAATATCTGCAATGGGTACGAGAACGATTTGAACAGGAACTCGATGTACAGGATCGCATGTGGTTTTCTCTCGCAGCTTACAATGCAGGCACTGGCCATATAAAAGATGCCAGAAGGCTTGCCAGACAAAAAGGCTGGAACTCTAATCGCTGGTTTAATAATGTAGAAAAAGCATTATTGTTATTATCAAAACGAAAATATGCAAAAAAAGCACGTCATGGATACGTGCGCGGTCTGGAACCTGTTAACTACGTTAGACAAATTAAAGATAGATATAATGCCTATGTTCGACTGGCCAGGACAACCAAATAACCCCCCTCATATATAGCCCAATAAGCATAAGGCAT
Organism: uncultured Thiotrichaceae bacterium; assembly: GCA_964522445.1. Classification (GTDB taxonomy): domain Bacteria; phylum Pseudomonadota; class Gammaproteobacteria; order SZUA-229; family SZUA-229; genus CAZFUY01. The sequence goes on from CAZFUY010000031.1 coordinate 19,065, forward strand.
GGAACTCTGAACATTAATCAGCAACATCCAGATCCATCATCTTTAACAGACAACTATTGCACAAACAGGCAGAGCACCTATACTTAATAAAGAAATTACACCGCTATAAAAGGCAAATATGAATGAATAATGACAAAGTAAATTTTACTTCATTTTCTTCGACATTTATTATTCTAATACTTGTCTTTTATAACCTTTTATTCAGGCCTGCTTTTTCTCAATCGACTATAGTTCTCAATACAGCTTTTGCTTCGCCTATTACCAGTGAATCACAGTCAGGGTTTGCAGACAAGGTTCTAGCAGAGGCATTTCATCGCATTGGTTATAAACTGGAAACAGTTCAGTTGCCGGCAGAAAGAGCTCTCATTAATGCTAATATGGGTCTTGATGACGGGGACTTATTACGTGTCGCCGGCCTGCAAAAAAAATACCCGAATCTAATACAGGTACCAGAAAAAATAATGGACATGGATATGGTCTTGTTTACAAAGAACAAACCATCATTTAATGTCGATGGCTGGAAAAGTATAAAATCTTACTCTATTGCTATTATCTCTGGCTGGAAGATTATGGAGAAAAATTTTGGCCAGTTTGACAATCAGATAGAAATAATAAAAACAGACAATATTGATCAGTCAATTAGCTTACTCACAAAAGATCGAGTTGACTTTATAGGTTACTCACGCTGGTCTGGCCTCGCTTATTTAAAAGACCATAACATCAATAATATAACTATTCTGGAACCCCCTCTGGCCAGTCCTGGTTTTTATACTTATCTACATAAAAAGCATAAAAAACTCGTACCCCAACTTGCCAAAGCTATAAAACAAATGAAAGATGATGGCAGTATACAGGCAAGCTATGACCACATTTTAAAACCATTGGCACAGATACCAACTAGAAATACCAAGAAATAAAAAATGCTAAATTTTCAATCTTCAAAGTCTCCTATTGCTCGCCACCTAATTCTATACATTATTTTATTTAGCTCATTTATTACGCTATTAATAACCGCTATCCAGCTCTATCGTGATTACCATACAGACCTTAACCTTATTCATTCTGAACTACAACAAATTGAAGGCGTTCATCTGGAAAGCCTCACATCTGCACTCTGGGCATCCAATAGAAAACTGCTTCAAACCAGTATTGAAGGCATATTAAAAATACGTGATATGCAATACATAGAAATACATGATGCCGAACGGGTCTGGGCTAATGCAGGCACAAAGACGCATAATAGTAGCGACAACAATACAATTCATCGCAGCTACCCTATGAATTATCAACATAGAAACAGGAACATTAATATTGGTGAATTAACCGTTATCGTATCTCTCGATGGTGTTTATCAACGGCTATTAAATAAAGTCTGGATAATACTAATATCCAATGCACTTAAAACTTTTTTAGTTGCTATTTTTATTTACTTTCTATTTCATCACCTGGTCACAAGGCATTTATCAAAAATTTCAGAGTATGCAGAAGACCATAATCCACTGTCAGACAACAAGCCATTAACACTGGATAGAAATATAAAATACCATGATGAATTTGATTCTGTGGTTGAATCAATAAATGACATGCATCACAGACTACATGAACAGATGACAAAGATCGATGAACAAAAACAGTATTTATTACAGACGCTAAACAGCATTGGTGATGCAGTCATTGTCACCGACACCCAGGGTGATATCACACAATTAAATCCTGTTGCCGAACAACTTACTGGCTGGTCACTGGAAGAAGCCAGAGGCCTGTCAGTAAAAAGCATCTTCCAAATTGTTAATGCAAGCACACATAAACCAATTGAAAACCCTGTTGAAAAAGTTATTGCCAGCGGTGAAACTGTTTATCTAAGCAACCACACAACACTTATAGCTAAAGACGGAAGGGAATATCAGATTGCAGATTCTGCGGCACCAATTCGTGATGAGAATAACAATATATTGGGTATGGTTCTGGTATTTAATGATGTAACTGAAGCATATCAACTGCGCCAGACTGCAGCAGCCAGCAGAAAAAAATATCAGACATTGACAACGGTATCCCCTGTGGGAATTTTTTATACAGATAAACAGGGAAGCTGTTTATACGTTAATAAAAAATGGAGTGAGATCACAGGTATTCCCGCTGAAGAAGCAATGGGTGATGGATGGGTAAAAAGCCTGCACCCACAGGATAAAAAAAATGTTTTTACAGAGTGGAATAGATGTGCGAAAGAAGGAATTCCATTTAAATTTGAATATAGATTCCAGCAAACCAGCAGTGTTCGCTGGGTACTCGGTGAAGCTATTGCTGAAGAAGGAGAGAATGCTGAAGTCATAGGCTATGTTGGAACTATCACCGATATAACAGATCGTAAAATAGCTGAAGAAACGCTAGAGAAATCATCCAAAGAATGGACTTTTGCAATGGATTTCTTCGAAGATGCAATCTACCTTATTGATCTTGATGACAAACTGGTTCGAGCCAATTACGCTTTCTACAAGATGACAGGGCTTACACCAGAAAATGCTATTGGCCGTGACATCACATCAATTATTCATCCACAAGGCGAAGAAATTCCCTGCCCTGTCTGTAAGGCCCGCAAAGAACTACGTGATGAAGTTATTGTTATGGAGGAAAACCATCCAGATAACCCAACTCAGAAACCTATCCAGATTACAGTACAAATTGTTCGTGATACTGAAGGATCTCCAGTAAGTGTTTTAATGGGCATTCGTGATTTAAGTAAAATCAGAGATGCAGAAAAAGAAAAAAACTATTTACAATATCAATTACACCAGTCACAGAAAATGGATGCACTGGGAAAACTCACTGGCGGTATCGCACATGATTATAACAATATGCTAGGCATAATTATGGGCTACGCCGATATACTGGAAGAGAAATTAAGCGACCAACCTAAGCTAATAAAATATGCTCAGAATATACATTATGCAGGTAAGCGTGGTGCCAAACTTACCAAAAAATTGCTCTCATTCTCTCAGCAGAAAATTAGTGATGCTGAAAATCTAAACCTGAACACTATGTTACACGAACAACAGGATATGCTACAAAAAACACTAACAGCACGCATTAAACTAACATTCGAGCTGGCAGATAATTTATGGCCAACATGGCTTGATAGAGGTGACCTTGAAGATTCTATAGTTAATCTTTGCATCAATGCGTCTCATGCAATGGAAGGAAAAGGCAAACTAACTATCATGACACGTAATATGCATTTCAATAAAACGGATGCACATTTATCAAAGATAGATCCAGGAGATTATATTCTTCTCAGCATCACTGATACAGGTTGCGGCATGAGCGATACAATAAAAGAAAAAATCTTTGACCCTTTTTATAGCACCAAGGGAGATAAAGGAACAGGACTGGGCTTAAGCCAGGTATATGGTTTTATAAAACGTAGCAATGGAACAATTAAAGTTTATTCTGAACCAGATCATGGAACGAAAATCACACTTTACTTTCCACGTCATGAAAAAAATATTCCTGTTAATAATGAGCATAAAGAAAATATTGCAGCAAACATTGAAGGTAACGAGACTATTCTTGTTGTAGATGATGAAGCCGCTCTACTTGAATTAACCTGTGAAATTCTAAACATACATGGCTACAAAACTATCCGCGCAGAAAACGGAAAACAGGCACTGAAAGCCCTGGAGAATGAAACTATCGACCTTCTGCTTTCAGATATTATAATGCCAGAAATGGATGGCTATGAACTGTCCTCTATTGTCAAAGACAAATACCCTGATATAAAAATTCAGCTAATCAGTGGTTTTAATGATGTAAACCACACAAACATGATTGATAAAATTCTAAACCAGAATTTACTTTACAAACCATATAATTCACAGACATTACTCAAAAAAGTTAGAGAGTTACTAAAATAATTTTTTATAACCATCTTGATTTATTCAAAAACTCAACAACTATAGACTGAAAGTCCATAGGTTGCTTTAATCGATTGAAAATCGTTTTACTTGTATCAAAAAAATCTTAAATACTTTTATTTTGTCATCCCGAGCGCAGTCGAGGGATCTGGTATTATAAAGATCAAGATCCCTCAACTGCGCTCGGATGACATAAAAACACTAAAGTCTTGCACTAAAAGCGCATAGTTTTAACCAGGGATACTCTAACAATAAAACTCTATACAACTAAAATACAGCATACTGGCTGTAAGCTCCCACCTATAAACAGAACAGGATTAGTTATTATTTTTTGCCTCTATCCAGTAACTTTCAAGTTCTTCAAGATCACACTGCTGGAATGTTTTATTTTTTCTCAACAATTGCTCTTCAATATAAGAAAATCGTTTTTCAAATTTACTGTTTCCACATCGAAGCGATTCTTCTGCATCCACATCCAGATGGCGGGCAAGATTTACGCAGGCAAATAAAAGATCACCTACTTCTTCAAACACAGCCTGTTTATCTTTTTCCTGCATTGCCTGCTTTACTTCCTCTATCTCTTCCTGAATTTTATCAAATACCGGCTCAATTGTTGGCCAGTCAAAACCTTCCCTTGCTGCACGTTTCTGTAATTTCTGAGAACGTTTTAGTGCTGGTAGCGCATGAGCAACACCTTCTAATATAGATGCCTGTTTTGTTTCTGCTTTATCATCACGTTCTAATGCTTTTGATTTTTCCCAGGCTTCATTGAGTGTTTTTTCATTTTCATATTGCTCACCCGCAAACACATGCGGATGTCGGCGCACTAATTTATCGTTGATGGCTTTTATAACATCATCAAACTCAAATAGTTTCTGTTCTTTTGCCATTTGCGCATAAAACACAACCTGAAACATTAAATCACCCAGCTCATCTTTTAACTCATCCATCTGGCCACGCTCAATGCTATCTGCAACTTCATAGGCTTCTTCCAGCGTGTACGGAACAATAGTTGAAAATGTCTGCTTTATATCCCAGGGACAACCTGTTTCAGGATGGCGCAGACTGGCCATAATTTCTAATAACTGATTAATTGGAGTCATAGTAAATACCCTGAATTTCTGCCAATAAAAAAGGCGGAAAATCCGCCTTTTTTAAACTTCTGACATATATTAATTAGAAGTCAATTTTAATACCCAGATGAACTTCATTATCAATTTCTATATTGCTGGCTGCTGGTGATTCCAGATCAATTTCAATATTTCTAAAACCGATATAAGCTCTTGCGCTTGGTGTTACTTCCAGCTCAACAGCAACGCGATATTCAGTATACTGTTCTGCATCACTAAAACTGGTTACTGAGGGAGCAATAAAACCTTCGACAAGAAAAGCCACAGGCGTAGTCGCCGGAATAACATAACGTAGCTGACCACCTAAAGCTAATGCAGCAATGCCTTCATCAATGTTATTCTGCTTCAGAGATGCATAAAGCAATTTTACACCCACTCCCATTTGCAAGGGTCTGTTATTGCCAGCACTATGGCCACTAATCATAGCGGATGCACTCAACATAACATCATCATCTTCATTATAGAACACACCAAAACCCATATCTGCACCACCATAACCAAAGGTTGATGATTCGGTAAGATATAAAAGTTCTGCCGTTTTATCTGCCAGACGCAGATCAACGCCGCGTGCGTTTACCTGTGTTGTTGCCAACAGAGATATTGCCATTATTGCAGCTAGTTTTTTTAACATGTATTAGTCCTGATATGTAAATATTATTTGTTATGTGTTCAATAATGAACACTGCCCACATCTTATCTGTATCCAGTTAATTATTCCGTGAAATCATACACAATGATTTCACTAAAAAACAGTAGTAAGACTACCTTATAAAAACATCCAGTTTTATACCGTCTGATAATAAATATTCTGCGGATGATTAGCCTGTGCAAAAAAGAACCAGCGCTCTGCAATTAAGCCGGCATATTGAATAAAAAATGCAACCATTAACACTTCGGCATCTGCATTACTTATGCCTGCCGACAGCAATAAAACAGGCAAAGGAAACACTGCCAGCATAAAAAACCATTTAATAGATTTTAAAAATAACGCCGTTCTGCCATGAAAATATTCACGCGTATTATAAGAGCCTCCCATAGCACCCTGAGCTTTTTGTTGAATCTGATTATGTCTTACACCTATAGCCGTTTGCACCGATGATTTATACTTAATACGCGCATTACGAAATAACGAGATGCTACGACTAATAAATGCCATAACAGTAATGATAATGGCCCAGATACCATAAAACTTCATTAAGTCTGGTGCAGCATACATGGCAAAAGCCGTTGCCAGTGTAAACCCAGATGCTGTTCCTAATAATAAATAATTTACAATGGTGAGTGGACTTGACCACTCCTGTAAAAATTTAATCGCCGCATAAATCATTGCAGTGCATAAAAATAAAATAAAAACACTAATAGATCCCAACGCACCTATTAATAAACTTAAATTAAATACCACACCTGTACTTGTTTCATAAATAACAATATCCCAGCCCATAAAGTGCATAAGACCATATAGAAAAACAAAAAAGATAACCAGTGGCAAAGCAATAACTTCACGTGATAACCATGATGTACGCCACTGCGTAGCTGAACGCCATGCACGCTCTGGGTGACCAAGATGAAAAACAGATGACACCAGCCCTGCAAACAAAAATAGTAATGCGATAAGACTGCCTACCCCATAAAAACTGGTGCTATCCTGTGCTGGAATAAGTTGCGCAGCCGCATAAGACTGGCCGGTAAATAAAGCTAAAAACAGCCCCTGACCTACACCGATCAAGGTTGTTAAAAATATAACTGAAAATGC
>CAZFUY010000031.1:25955-27154 GCA_964522445.1 uncultured Thiotrichaceae bacterium
GCATCCACTGGACCTGTACGTTCTCGCTCTTCTTTCTTCAATGGATTATCTGCACGTTCCAGTTCATCTTTATGAATATGTATACGCTGTTTACGTCGTGGCAAATAATGATTGGAGGGTTTAGTTCCCCACTCAGGCATTAACGCATAACCACCTTCTTCACGAATAATTGTGGAGACCTCTGAGTCTGGATCATGTACATCGCCAAATAAACGCGCACTGGTTGGGCAGGATAAAACACAAGCAGGTTTGCGCTCTGATTCGGGTAACGATTCATCATAAATACGATCTACACACAGAGTGCATTTCTTCATTACTTTTTGATGCTCGTCGAATTCACGTGCGCCATAAGGACAGGCCCATGAACAATATTTACAGCCGATGCATTTATCGTAATCAACTAAAACAATGCCATCTTCTTCGCGTTTATAACTGGCACCGGTTGGGCACACGGGCACACAGGGTGGATCTTCACAATGCAAACAACTTTTTGGAAAATGAATGGTTTCTGTTTTGGGAAAACAACCCGCTTCGTAGGTTTGTACACGATTAAAAAACGTGCCGGTTGGATCTGACTGATAGGGATTATCATCCGACATAAATCCCGCCGGACCTGATGTATTCCATTCTTTACAGCTGGTGACACAGGCACTGCAACCCACACAAACATTTAAATCAATAACGAGAGCTAACTGAGTCATTTATTTGCCCTCCTTATTAAATACACCGGCCAGATAACCTATCCAGGATTTACGCTCAGACATACCGGGATATTTTGGCATGGTATTAAACTGAGGCCAGGTTTCCTTCGGCTCATCATCTCTGGCTTTATAAACACGAACGCGAACATCATACCAACCGGCCTGACCTGTCACAGGATCAGAATTAGAAATATGCTCACCACTTTCATGCGCGGGTAATTCTTCTGCAATTAAATGATTTAACAAGAATCCTTTTTTAGCTTCATTGGCTTTTTCATCCAGGTTCCATGCACCGGATGCTTTACCAATTGAATTCCATGTCCAGATAGTACCGGGTTCAACTGCTTCTGAAAAACGTGCCATACAACGTACTTTGCCGTGCATGGATTCAACCCAGATCCAGTCGCCATCTTTAAAACCCTGTTTTTCGCCTAATGATGGATGCACGTGCATATAGTTGTGCGCATGAATCTGACGCAACCAGGCATTTTGTGAATC
>CAZFUY010000032.1:0-13043 GCA_964522445.1 uncultured Thiotrichaceae bacterium
ATTAACCAGTCCATCAAATGAACAACGGTGACATCCATACCCTGTTTAATTAAACCATTAGCCGCTTCAAGACCTAACAAACCACCACCAATAACAACAGCATGTTTTTTAGTCTTTGCAGTAGCCAGCATATCATCAACATCTTTAATATCACGGAAGCCAATAACACCCGGAAGATCATGCCCTGGAACAGGAATAATAAAAGGATCAGAACCTGTAGCCATTAATAAACGATCATATTCAACAACAGTGCCATCATCGCCTGTTACCGTGCAGGCTTTACGATCAATAGCCGTGACCGTTACACCTTTGTGCAGAGTAATGTTGTTATCGTCATACCATTGCAAATCATTAAGCATGATTTCTTCGATGGTTTTCTCACCACATAAAACTGGAGATAACAAAATGCGATTGTAGTTACCATAAGGCTCTGCGCCAAAAACAGTAATTTCATATTTCTCAGGTGCAATTTTGAGTAATTCCTCAACAGTACGCATACCTGCCATACCATTACCAATGACAACCAGTTTTTCTTTCATGTATCTAAACTCCAGAATGGGGCGATAAAAATATTAAGATCGTATGTGCAATACACATGCCAGATAAAATATATTTTATTAAACCATTGTTTTTTATAGAAATAACAGACAATTGACATATATCAACACGCGCATTTTGATTCTCAATAATTGCACTGGATTGGTGCGCTGCACTAGAAAACAACATTTAAGAATATTCTTATATACCCCCTATGACTTATAGCCTACTTTTCCCCTTCTCCATCCCCATAGAAATCGCATCAAATTCACTCATTAGAGTTAACCTGGCGCACTATATCTGCACATTAATCCTGTAATTTTTCTTACCAAATAAAAGCTACCCACTTGTTTTAATTGATATTTATCAAATTGGCATCATTGCTGCTTTAACCTTACTTAACAATATTTTTTAACTGGAGATTCAACAGTGTCTATTCCCAGGCTTAATCTTTTATCATTCAGCGGCAATATTCGTATATTGCACCTGTCCTGGTTTGCTTTTTTTATAAGCTTTTTAATCTGGTTTAGTCACGCACCTCTACTTGCCGCCATGCGTGACAGCATGGGATTAACTGATCAACAAATTAAAACTCTGTTAATTTTAAATGTTGCACTCACCATTCCTGCTCGAATTGTTATAGGCATGCTGGTTGATGCCTTTGGCCCGAGGCGGATTTACTCATTGCTCTTATTTGTTTCAAGTTTTTTATGTTTTGGTTTTGCCATGGCGGATGATTATGAAACTCTGGCTTTAATGCGTTTTCTGCTAGGTTTTGCAGGTGCTGGTTTTGTTATTGGCATTCGCATGATCTCTGAATGGTTTCCTGCAAAACAGGCTGGGTTTGCTCAGGGTATTTATGGAGGCTGGGGCAACTTTGGTTCAGCCGCAGCCGCTGTTTCTTTGCCAACGATTGCTTTAATGTTTGGTGGTGATGATGGCTGGCGCTGGGCCATTGGCAGCACTGGAGTCCTGGCTCTTGTTTATTCCGCTATTTATTTTTTCTTTACCTCAGACACACCCAAAGGTTCTACTTATTTTAAACCTAAAAAAAATGGCGCATTAGAAATAACCAGCCCAGTGGATTTCTTTCTATATTTAGTTATGAACATTCCAATGTATGCAGCCCTTGCTGTTTTAACCTGGAAATTAAGTCCTGCAAATATTGGTATGCTTAGCGACAATATTGTAAATACAATTTATGCTGTACTTACCGGCTTATACCTGTTTCAGACCATTCGTATATTTCAAATTAACAAGCATGTGTTTAGTAAAACAGTTCCCGAAATTGAACGTTATAAATTTTCACAGGTTGCCATTTTAAATTTATCTTACATGGTTACTTTTGGATCAGAGTTATCGGTTGTTTCAATGCTGCCATTATTCTTTATGGATACATTTGAATTATCAGCAACCACAGCAGGATTAGTCGCTTCGGTATTTGCTGGTTTAAATTTAATCATGCGTCCAGCAGGTGGCTGGATTAGTGATAAATATGGTCGCAGAAGTTCATTGGCAATCATTATGTTTGGCCTGGTAATTGGCTATATATTAATGAGTTTTATAACACCTGAATGGTCAATTATTACCGCTATTGCAGTTACTGTCTTCTGCTCTATATTTGTTAATGCTGGTAACGGTGCTGTATTTGCAATTGTTCCACTGGTAAAACGTAGACTAACAGGGCAAATAGCGGGCATGACGGGTGCTTATGGAAATGTAGGTGCTGTTACATTTTTAACAATATTATCGTTTGTTGCACCTTCAGTATTTTTTATGGTAATCGCAGGAGCCGCGGCTATAACGTTTACAGCTATATTTTTCTTTCTTGAAGAACCCTCAGGAAAAATGACAGAAGTCCTTCCCGATGGTACTGTGCAAATGATTGAGGTTAATTAAATACAGGCTTTGGTCAAAACATTAATGACTAACAACTAACGACATGGTATCAAATTTAACAATCAGCATAGGCCAGAGTTCCGACAAAGGCATTAAAGAAAATAACGAAGACTCCTATGGCGTACTTTGCCCCGATGATAAATTACTTGACAGCAAAGGCATAGCAGCAATTATTGCTGATGGTATGGGCAGTTGCGCTCATCCCAAAGAAGCCAGTGAATATTGTGTTAAAGGTTTTTTCAGTGACTATTTCAGTACCGCAGAATCCTGGACAGTAAAAACATCCGGGGCAAAAGTTTTAACGGCACTTAATAGCTGGCTTTATGGAAAAAGCAGTGATGATCAGGCAAAAGCTTATGTTTCAACCTTTAGCTCCCTGATTATTAAATCAACCACAGCACATATTTTTCATATTGGTGATTCACGTATTTATCGTTTTCGTGATAACTCATTAGAACAACTTACTCACGATCATCGCGTCTGGTTTTCAAAAGAAAAAAATTATTTAAGTCGTGCTATTGGCATCGACCTACATCTTGATATCGACTACAAAACAATTGATGTTGAAACAGCCGACTGTTACCTGATGACAACTGATGGCATTCACGATTATATTAATGAATCACAACTTAAAAAATTATTAAGTGGTACAGGAGACCTGGATGTCATTGCAGATAAAATTGTAATGGCCGCTTTAGAAAACAAATCAAATGACAATGTGACATGCCAAATTATTAGAATTGATTCATTACCCAGCCAGGAAGCAAATGAAGTTTACCAGGAACTTGCCAAACTCCCTTTCCCTCCAGAGCTTGAACCCGGCATGGAACTGGATGGCTATAAAATATTAAAAGAAATAAGTGCCAGTGCCACCAGTCAGCTTTATTTAGTTGAAGATAAAGACACAGCAAAAAAAATGGTAATGAAAACACCCTCTGTTAATTTTAATGATGACCCTTCCTATATCGAACGTTTTCACATGGAAGAATGGGCAGGCAAACGTATTAAACATAAAAATGTATTAGAAACATACGAACAAACAAAACCAGGAAATTTTATGTATTTTTTAATGGAATATATAGAAGGCCAAACTTTAGCAGAATGGATAAAAAGCAACCCCAAGCCCGACATAAAAAAAGTAACTGATATTATTGAACAACTAATTCAGGGGCTTCGCGCCATTCACCGTATGGAAATGCTTCATCGTGATTTAAAACCCGATAATATTATTATAACGGCAGACGGCACAGCTAAAATAATTGACTTTGGTTCAATAAAAATTGCCGGCATTCAGGAAATCAGCACCCCTGTTGAACGACTCGAACTACTGGGCACAAAAAACTATACTGCACCTGAATATTTACTGGGCATGGCAGGTAGTAATAAATCTGATTTGTTTTCCTTAGGAATAATCGCCTATGAAATGTTAACAGGTAAGCTACCCTATGGCGACCATCTTAATAGAGATATAAACTGGCGAACTCTAAACAAAGTGTCTTATATATCAACATTAAAATACAATCCAATGGTGCCTTTATGGCTGGATGGCGCTCTGGAAAAAGCCGTCCGCTGTGACCAGCGTATGCGTTATGATACATTCTCCGAATTCATTCATGACCTGACTCATCCCAATGATTCATTCATGAAACAAAACATCCCGCTGCTTGAAAAAGATCCTGTAAAAACATGGCAAATAATCGCCGCTATACTCTTGTTCAGCAATACAATACTTATCTATTTTCTTATTAGCAATCAATAACATAGAACGGCTCACAAAAACCAGATTTAAACCAGAAAATAATTCTATTAATCACCTAAATTTATAAATATATTAAAAATACTGTACTAAACTTATATGTAAAATTGACTATTAATTTATTTAGGTACTTGGTGTGGCAGTAAACAAAAAACATCAACTGGAAGCTCTTGATCTTAAAACAGAATTACAAAACCGAGAAGCCGAAATTGAGCTATTACAGGAAACATTTGCCGAAATTGGTAGTGAGCTCGACCTCGAAAAGGTATTCCAGATTGTAGCCGATCGTGCCCGCGAATTAATCCACGCTGACACTCTGCTTATTCCCATCCTTGATGAGTCATGCTCTAGCTACACTTACCGTGGTGGCTCAGGTAAAAATTCCACAGAAATCATCGGTGAATCCTTACCTCTGGATTTTGGTGTTTGTGGCTGGGTATGGCGACACAAAAAAGCATGGTGGAGAGGCATGCTGGATAAATTAAGCGAAGAAGAACGCAACCTGTGGGAAAAAGAAGCAGGATCACTTATTCTAATCCCACTACAGGGTCGTAAACATTTCCTCGGCGGTATTGCTGGCATAGATAAAACTGGGGGCGGTGAATTTGACCGACGCGATCTTACTCTGTTATCACTCTTTTCAAGTATTGTTTCAATCGCCATTGAAAATGCCATGGCAGTCAGAAAAATTGAAGAAGCTCAGAAATTAACTGAAGATTACCACCTACGTCTCGAACGTTTAAATAAGCAACTTACTGAAAGTAGTCGCGAACTTGAGTATTTATCACTCTATGATCCCATCACCACCTTACCAAATCGATCATTATTTCGTGACCGGCTTACACAACATCTTTCTGTTGCTTATTCACGCAAAGAACAGGTATCTTTATTACTTATTGACCTGAATAATTTTAAGGACATCAATGAAGCTCTAGGACATGACAAAGGTGATCAACTACTAAAAAAAATCGCCAACCGTTTTCTTGAAAATATTGAATCAAACGAAACATTAAGCCGACTGGGTGGTGACGAGTTTATTTTAACGATCCCAAAAACTAATGAGAAAAAAACAATTATCAGAGCACAGGCATTTTTAGATTTACTGGAAGAAGAATTTAATCTTGAAGACACCATAATTGCTGTAGGAGCAAGCATTGGCGCAGCCATTTATCCAGAACATGGAAAAGACATTAGCACATTACTGCGTCATGCTGACCAGGCTATGTATAATGCAAAAGCCAATAAACGCGGTATTAATTTTTATAATCCAGAAGAAGACAATTCATCTCTGGGGCAACTTACCATGGTTGCCGACTTACGAAAAGCACTTGATGAAAATCAGTTTGAACTGCATTATCAACCCAAGCTAACTATCAAAAACAATAAATTAATTGGAGTCGAAGCATTAGGCCGTTGGTCTCATCCGGTTCGAGGATTTGTTCCACCTAATATTTTCATTGGCGCTTTAGAACAAACAGGGTTAATTGATAAATATACCCACTGGGTTATTAAAACCGCACTTCAACAAATTGCCACATGGAAAGAAAAAAAACTATCAATAAAGATTGCTGTAAATATATCAACTCAAACTCTTATGAATCCAAAATTCATTGATGAAGTTGATAAACTGGTAAAAGAATATGGCTCCAGGTCAGCAAATCAAAAACTGGTATTTGAAATAACAGAAAACTTATTCCTGTCTGAATATGATCGCCTATCTGAAACACTTATTCGTATTCGTAAAATGGGCATCAGTCTTTCCATTGATGACTTTGGCACTGGCTACTCATCTCTAAGTCGTCTTAAAAAACTTCCCGTCAGCGAATTAAAAATTGACCGATCATTTGTAATGGACATGATCAATGACCTTGACGATGAAGCTATAGTAAAATCCACAATAGATTTAGGCCACAACCTCGGACTTATTGTTGTTGCCGAAGGCGTTGAAGATGATGAAACATACAAACGCCTTGGTCAATTAGGCTGCGATACCGCACAGGGTTTTTTGATTAGCAAGGCCTTGCCTATTAAACAGTTTGATGAGTTTATTTCAAAAGAGCTTTAAGAATGTGGCCACGGAGGCGCAGAGAACTCAGAGGTTTTTTTGGGTTAATCTATTTTAATTATTTTACTGTCATCCCGAGCGCAGCCGAGGGATCTTATTACCCGGGCAGCAAGATCCCTCGACTACGCTCGGGATGACATAAAAACACTAAAGTCTTGAACTAAAAGCACATAGTTTTAACTAGCGTACTGTAACAATAAACTGACTGTGGTTAAAAACAGTCATTAGCAGACATCGTTCGATTGATTATGTTTTGGGACAGACCTCGCATTTTGAGCTCTGTCTCCCTCGAAGTAACTATGTAATCACGACTCCGTACAGCTTGAGTGGCATCACAACGGGGACGGAGCGCAAATAGCGCGATCCATCCCCAGGCAAATCAGGTTTAAAATTTCTTGATCTTAAAGTTCTGCAACAGGATGTGTACAGATATTTAACCCATACTTATTTATACGCTACTTATTCCGACTAACATTTATTATATTTGATAACTGAGCAATTTTATCCAGCACTTTACTTAATTGCTGCAAGTCAGCTATTTCTGCTGTTATTGTCATATCCGCTGTTTGCTCATCTTTATTAGAAAGAGTATTCACACCTACTACATCAACTTTTTCATCAGCTAAAACTTTACTGACATCACGTAATAAGCCATGCCGATCAAAAGCCTCTATATGAATAGAAACCGCATATGTTTTTGCAAGTTCACCACCCCATTCCGCTTCTATTAATCTATCTCTTTTTTCATCTTCAAGATTAATTATATTAACGCAATCTTTGCGATGAATAGTAACGCCCTGACCTCGTGTAATAAAACCTATAACTTCATCACCTGGTACAGGCTTACAACAATTAGCAATAGACGTTAAAAGATTACCAACGCCACGAATACGAACCTCATCTCCCTTTGCTGGTTTTTTAACACCTATAATTTTTTTAGCTATAAGAGGTATAGAAGATTTGTCTTCCTTAACTATAAATAATTCATGCAATGCCGTTGCAATCTGGCCACCACTTATATCACCTCTTCCTATTGATGCATATAAATCATCCTGATTTTTTTGTTTAAAATGTTTTACCAGCTTCTGATGATCAATATTATTAAGTCCTGAACGATTAATTTCTCTTTCACAAACAACTTTACCGTCTGACAAATTCTGATCATAGTCCTGATGTTTAAACCAGCTGCGAACTTTTGCTCTTGCACGACTGGTTTTTAAATATCCCAGATTTGGATTCATCCAGTCTCGACTAGGCTCTGCTTTATTGGTGGTTAGAATATCAACCCGCTCACCATTTTTTAATTCATAGGTTAACTGAACAATACGCCCATTAATTTTTGCACCACGACAACGGTGACCAATTTCTGTATGCACTGAGTAGGCGAAATCCAGTGGTGTGGCACCTTGTGGCAAATCCATTACTTTGCCTTTTGGTGTTAAAATAAAAACACGATCTGGAAATAATTCTGTATGAAAACTTTCAATAAGTTCATCATCTTCTGTTTCATTTGGATCCAGCAATTTGCGTAAAGAAGTAATGCCTTTTTCCAGACTGGCATCACTTTTACTGCCTTCTTTATAACGCCAATGCGCAGCAACACCAAATTCTGCAAACTCATGCATTTCTTTGGTACGAATCTGTATTTCTAATGGTTTGGAGTCTGGGCCAAAAACAGCAGTATGCAAAGACTGGTAACCATTTTCTTTTGGGTTGGCAATATAATCATCAAATTCTTTTGCAATGTGCCGCCATTTACCATGCACCTGACCTAAAGCAGTATAACAATCAGCTACTGTTTTTACTGAAACACGTACCGCACGCACATCAAATAATTCAGCAAAATCTTTTTCTTTCGCCGACATCTTTTTCCAGATACTATAAATATGTTTAGGTCGCCCATAAACGTCTGCTTCAATACCTGCGTCAATTAGCATATTTTTTATTTCTTCAACCGCATCGTTTATATATTGCTCACGTTCTTCACGACGTTCTTCCAGTAATTTAGCAACACGTTTATAGGTAAGTGGTTCAAGATAACGAAAAGATAAATCTTCAAGCTCCCACTTTAACTGACCAATTCCTAAACGATTGGCAAGGGGCGCAAAAATTTCCAGTGTTTCTTTAGCAATATTCTGGCGTACTTCATCTGTTGATTTAGATAACTGGCGCAGTCGTTGAACTCGATAGGCAAGTTTTATTAAAACCACTCGCACATCTTCAACCATCGATAGCAACATGCGTCGTAATCGCTCTGCCTGTTCAGGCGCACTCATGTGATCTTCAGCTAAATGAAAATCATGCAACCAGAGCACATTTTTTACCATCTTCTTTATATCATTATTAAATTCATCAGCAATTTTTGAAATAAAGGTTTCGTCACGTAAACGAGAATCACTTAACAAAGTCACTACCAAAGTCACTTCATCAACACCCAGCTCTGAAAGAATTAAAGCAACATCCAGACTACTGGGTAAATCATTTTCGTTATTCTGAACATCCCAGGCATACTTGCATGCTCGATACACAGAACTTTTCTGATCGATTTTATTGCCAGCTAATTTCAGCAAATATTCATCCATAGAATAACGCTGAACAATATTGTATTGAGTTTTTGTTTTTTGCATAAGGCTAGATAAGTTAAACCGTGCCGATACTAATCAGTTTAAGCGACATATTGCAGACTCAAAGTACGCGTTGACGAATTATTTAGAAGTGTCTTAATTGTAGACGTTGATGGAGATAAAGCTATTAAGAGATATTTTTTCTACTCATTACATGCGGGGTCACTGCACTTGCCATATAAGATCATGCTGTGATCAGTAATAGTAAAACCATTATCTTTAGCAATTTTTTTCTGTCTTTCCTCAATAGTTTCATCAAAGAATTCAACGACTTTGCCACATTTTAAGCAGACCATATGGTCATGATGTCCGCCCTGATTAAGCTCAAAAACAGCCTGCCCACCTTCAAAGTGGTTGCGATTAACCAGACCCGCGCCTTCAAACTGGGTTAACACGCGGTAAACAGTTGCTAAGCCTATCTCTTCCCCAGCATCCAGCAGAGCCTTATAGATATCTTCAGCACTTTGGTGAATATGAGAACTGGCCTCTAAAAGCTCCAGTATTTTCATTCTTGGCAAAGTGACTTTTAAACCTGCTTTTTTTAGATCAGCTGTTTCCAAGACAAACTCCTGCTGTATTTAGTGGTCAAATAGGGTAATATTCCTAGCTCATTATACGCTTAGTCACGAACAAAAGTAATCATACGTATCATTATCATATGCAAAAGAATCTCATTTTCATTCCCATAATTTTTATCATATTATCGACCAGTCTGCTAACCGCCTGTGAAAGCTGGCTACCAGAAGCTCATAAAATTGATATTCAACAGGGCAATCATATAAAGCTGAAAGACCTGAATAAATTAAAGCCCGGCATGACCCGCAATCAGGTTAAATTTGTACTGGGCACACCATTACTGCAAGATGGCTTTCATAAAAACCGCTGGGATTATATGTATTACCTGAAACCCGACAAAGACAAGCTAAGACAATCACGTGTTGTACTGTATTTTGATGGCGACAAGCTGAGTAAAATAGATAAAAGCCATTACCAGGCAGAGCAGCAGATCAAGATGCAGCCACAGGATAATGTTCAAATGGATACTGAAATAAAAACAGGCCATAGCCATTAACAGCAAAACAGGTAGATCCACTGCGCTTGATCCACCCTACTTTCTGGGACAATAAAATACTCTAAATAGCCACAATAATGATGAGGCTACAGACTTAAAAAATACTTATAAATATATTCGTCATACCTGCATGCTTCTAGCATGCTTCTAGCAGAGAAAATATATTATTGAGAACTTTGCACAAAATAAGCCCCATCTTCCCGGCATGCTTTTAAGCCATGATCCAGTGATTTTTAGCAATTAAAACCACTGGATTCCTGCTAAAAACATGCACACGACTGTCCGGACTCAACGCCTATGGACTGAAAGTCCATAGGTTGCTACTGAGGACTAAAAGTCCTCTCTTAAATACAATGCGCTTCTACTTTAGGAAACCACTCTAAATTTTAATTAATCTGTAGGGTGGATCAAGCGTAGCGGATCCACCTGTTTTGCTAATTTTTGTGGATCCACTGCGCTTGATCCACCCTACTTTCTGGGACAATAAAATACTCTAAATGGCCACAATAATGATGAGGCTACAGACTTAAAAAATACTTATAAATATATTCGTCATGCTGGAATGATAAAAATTTAAAGGCCTCTTACTTATAAACTACTGGCGAGATAGCTCAAGGTGATAATATTTATATTTAATTTGTGTCTCAATGCCATGACAATCTTTACAGAAGGAACTGGCAATATCCTTACTATGTAAAAAGCTATTCGTAACATTACCCGCATCATTTTTATTCAATTCGGTTTTATTCATCAGTTCATTTTCTATAGATTTATGCACAGACCAACGATGTGGATTATGACAGGTGATACAGGCTATTTTTCCAAACTCATTAATCTTATTATCTTTATCTAGCAAAGGCATTTGCTTTTTATCAGAACGCAGAATCATATTCTTAACCGGGTGACTAAAATATTTTATCTGTGCTTTATCAGCACGACCCTTTTTACGATGACAGTTGAGACAAATTCTATCTCGCGGCAATGGCTTTTCTTTTCCCTTATAGGCATGTAATTCTGTAGCATCTAATGAAAATACATTATCTCTGGGCTGATGCATGCTATGACAATTTTCACAAACTCCTGCCTGCTCTGGAGTTTTATTGTAATGATTTTTGCTTTCAGCAGCAGTTAATCTCAAATCATGATCTGTCTTAACAATTTTATTATAATCTTCATGACAGACATTACAGAGTCCTCCATTTTTATAATCCATTATTAATAAGGGAGTGTCTGGTTTTCCATTATGTGGGCTATGACAGGTAAGACAATCTACCACCTTAACTTCCCTGTTATTAATTTTCACCGGCTTATCAAGTTTTATATTAACAGGATGAATACCTTTTTTACGCGCACTTTTCAGGTCTTTAGCATAATGACGTTGATGGCACTGATGACATATTTCTGAATCAGCCGATACCGTTACAGTAAGCTGTTCTTCATCTGAGCCATGTATCTGATGGCAGCTCTGACAAATCATCTGTTGTTGTCTGTTCAAAGACCCACCACCATGAATAAGTTTTTCAGGCAATCCATTATGCAGATTTTTATCTTTCGCATAATGCTCATTATTATTTACAGGCGGCTGCTTTAAATAAATACCAACCGGGTGATTCTTTCCCTTCTCCGGGCGCTTATCATGCTGCACATTATCAAGCATGGATTTATGACATTGCAGGCAAAGTTCTCCACCATTATTTGACTGCCGCATCCAGGAATTATTATGCTTCTCATAAAGAGTTTCAGATTTTTCTGCATGCAAATTGTGCGGGGTATGACAGCTTCCGCAATAAAGTTTTTTATTACGGGTTAGTGGAAAATTCTTTGCCACTTTATCTTTACTTTTTTTATCAGATTCTTTTTTATCCCGTTCATGATGTATATCTGGGTGCTGTTCTTTGTGACCTATTGATATCCTTGAATCAATAACCACACCATGGTGACAGCTATAACACATCTGCTGATGAGCAACAGGCGCTATTTCAGGCTGTTGCCTGTTAGCTAAATAATTGTCAGCCCATGAGATATGACAGGTGATACAATTTTTTCGTGACATATTTGAATCTGGCCTAACAATAGGTTGTTTATCAGATTTATTCAGCTTAAATATTTCAATACTATTATTCAATGTATCGGTAACATAGAGTTTATCTTTCCATATTGTTAAACCTGCAGGCGTTTTGAATTTCAATATTGATCCATCACCTGCTGTTAGAAAACCGAATGCTTTGCCATTTTTAAAAACTGAAATATTTCCAAAATAGGCATCACTAACCAGTAGATTATTGTCCTTATAAAGCGCTAGTCCATTAGGTCGAAATAAACTACCCTGATCTATTCCAAAGCGAGCTATATTCATAAAGTGTCGGCCTTTACGACTAAATATTTGAACTCGGCTATTAAGTACATCAACAACATGAATATAATTTTGCTCATCAACGACTAACTGAAATGGAAAATAAAACTGCCCATCCGCTTCACCTTTTTCTCCCCAGCATTTCAGCATTTTTCCATTACTTATCTGGGTAACACATAACTGATGATTTTCCCTGTCACTCCAGACAATATTTTTATCCATTATCAGTAATGAGACAGGAGCAACTGGCCTATCAGATTTTAAAGATATTTTGTGAACAGGCTTCCCCTGTAAATCAAACACCACAATTCTTTGATTGCCTGTATCTGCTATATAAACCCGATTGTTTTCAATCGCAATTCCCATAGGTAAATTTAATTTATACTTATCTTTTCCAGCCTGACCAAAAATAAACTTTTGTTTACCCCTTTCAGAAAAAACAATCACCTGACCTAAAGTACCATTTAACACATAAATATCACCATTGTGGCTTATTGCAGTATCTGTTGGCTGATCAAGCCCTGCTTTAAGGCTTTTATAATGTTCTGCTGTAATACCTGCTATAGCCTGAAAGCAAACAAATAGCAGACTCAGCATAAGCCAAACGGGTTTGTTAGAAAATTTTAATATCATTTCAATAAATCAGACATACGCAGGCGTTGATTTTCTTTACTAAAGCGGCTAAAGAATCGAGGGATAGAATGTTGCTGGATTTTACGAATATCTTTTTCATTAAA
>CAZFUY010000032.1:13143-26678 GCA_964522445.1 uncultured Thiotrichaceae bacterium
TAAAGAATCGAGGGATAGAATGTTGCTGGATTTTACGAATATCTTTTTCATTAAATCCAAGTACTTTTAAATCAATAAGCTGATCTTTATTATTATGACAATCCTGACATTTAGACCCCTCTTTTCTTAGAGGCATATGCAAGCGCAATTTAAGCCGTGCCCGTTCAATTGATGATTTATTCTTCCACTTATCTTTTGCCTGCTTTGCCAGCTCATGGTCTGAAAATATCAAAACAGCTTCATCCCTGTAAAAAGGCGCAATGCGCTTTTCCTTAACTTTATTACTGTCTTTATTAAAATTAAGCCAGCGGTATTCGAGCTGAATATTTTCAGGCTGGAAGTGACAGGTCTCACAACTTATATAACGGCTGTGCATATTAAGAAATGACCGTTTTCGGTCATTAGAATAATGAGGTAGCTCTCGATGACAAATAGTGCAAAATGATTTCTTATCTGTAACCAGTCTATCACTCTGTTTATGAAAAGGTGATACAAAAATATTTTCTTTTATAGAAACTTCTGAGTGTTCTTTTATCTGTTTATGTGCTTCCTCCAATTTCTTCCTGTCTTCCTGAATATGCTTATTCACCTGTTCAATATAAAGAGGCACTGCATAAAGCATAGATACCGGCATATACAAACATATAACATAAACTAAAAACTTCATTTTTTACCACCAGGCATTCTTTTAATTTTTTTATTCTCTCTTCTGACTTTGGATTTTTTTACTTTTGACTTTGGCTTACGTCCAATCATCGTTTTCTGGAAATGATCACCACCAAATAATGAAAAAACAACTGACTTATCTTTCCTGCCAAATAAAATCCAGAGAAAAGACCCGCTAAATAGTATTAATATTATTGGTATTAGAAAAGCCAGGATCTGTTTCCATCCAGTATTTAAATTTAAGATATCAGCTGCAATAATTTCTTCATAAACCGGTATAAAATCAAGATCATGCATATCGGTATTGGTAAAATTATTATTGAATTTATTTTTTGAAAACTGATGACAGCCCGAAGCAGAACAGGTTTTATTGAGCCTGTCAGGGTGTGTTGATGCAGAAACATCCTTATGCCCCTGTATGGCATGTTTCTCTTTTCCAGACGTATGACAGTCTACACATGAAACACCAGCCTCATTACCTGTAGCCAGCAAACGACCATGAAGACTCATTGAATAAGATGCACTGGCCAGAATAAATTTACTATCAGGTTTGTGAGTTTCTCCTGTTTCCCTGTCTTTAATATCAACCTGTTTCATGCGCTTTTGATCTGCATGACAGTTATTGCACATATTATTTTCATCTTCCTTTTTTTGTCGTCCTGACAGGAAGCGCCGCATAATATGGCCACCAAAACGATTAAGCCAGGTTTTTCCCTGATGGCAACTGCCGCATTCAGTTTCTGTATGGGAAAAGACTGATTTGAATTCAGATAATTTTTCCGGGTCGATATATAAACTATTATGGTGACATAAACGGCACGAGGGATTTTGCTGCTTTTCTGATTCTTGCAGTCGATTGCCACCAGTAAAGCCCTTGCTCCAGCCATCACCATGTATGGACTTTTTAAATACTTCGGTTATTTTTTTATGTGTGTAGGCTTCACCTTCAGAAGGCTCTTCAAGATGACAGGATTCAGCACAATCCACTTCACCATTTTCAACCTTGTGGGGGAAATCCTGAATTTTACGATGACAATCTTTGCAGGGCACACTGCCATGAAGTGAACTGTAATAGTGTTTTTTATCAATAGTGGAATTACGCAGCACACCCTTTTTATCAACATACTCCAGACCTTCCAGCGCATGGCATGATAGACAGCCATCCGGGTCACTATGGCGTTGTTTGGCCTGTGCCTGAGTAACCAGAACAAAAAGCAGACCAAGGCCAATAATAATACCCAGAATAACCCGCTGCCAGTTAATCGCTTTTAGACCTTTAGCTTTAGGCTTCTCAAAATGCACCGCTTCCCATTCAGGTAATGGATGAAAATCGACACCTTTCTTTTTACGCTTCGGTTGATTATCCGGCGGCAATGTTAGCCAGTCGATGGCATGCCAGTCACAGACATCCACGCATTCATGGCAGGACATACAGGATAGCTGATCAACTACAGCAATCTGATCAACCATTTTTATTGCACCGGTCATGCAATTTCGAGCACAGATATTACAACCGGTACACCGATCCCGTTCTACACGAATACGTCGAGTAAAACGTAATTTTGCACCCAGTCGATTAATCAATCCATCCATTGCACCTATAGGGCAAAGGAACTGACAATAGGCTCTTCCCTTACTGGCAAAAAATCCCAGTAATAAAAGTAATGCTAAATTAACCAGCCCTATAGTTGAAAAAATAAAGGCAAAACCTCTAATGCCACCACTGAATGCTTCAAACAATCGAGGCACAGTTATAAAATTACACAAAGTACAGGCGCTGATACCCAGTGTCGGCATAAGTAATAAATAAACCGCAAAGTAACCATAGCGAATTGGCACCTGTGGCAGTGAACGGTATTCTATTTTCCAACGATCATTCATGGTGCGGCTAACCATTTCTGGAAAACCACCCACCGGACAAATATAAGAGCACCAGATACGGCCATAGAAAAAAGTGGCTGCAAAAATACTGCCCAGCATAATAACGCCAACCCAGGCGACTGAAACACCGGTATTAAAATCTTCCAGAGTCATGCCAGGAAAATAGAGGAAAAAACGGCGCATACACATCTTGCCGCATAAATCATCATTACCAGATAATCCCGGCAAAAAAGCAAAGGGCGCAAAAAACAGCAGACAGGAAATAAATATAAATAGATATCGGTATTTCTGGCCTTTAGGTATAGCTTTTATATTGTCTATTAATTTCATATTATTTTTCAAAAACATGACATGCCATGCAAAGCGTTCCATCTTTTGCAGGCAGCCTTAGTAAGATTTCTTTTTCAATACGTTGATATTCCAGTGCTAAATTTTGTTTTGTATTCTGTTGTAATTTTTCAAGGCGCTTCTGTTTATCCTTAACAAACACTTTATTCCAGGAATGTTCTGTATAAACAATGCCTTTATCCAGATCATTATTAATAACCTGTTTTCCCGCTGGCTTTTGCTGGCTAATAACATCTATTTGATGTGGACTGTGACAGGTTACACACATGATTTTTCCATCACTGGCTAATGGCATAATTATTTTATGCTGCTGTTCAGATTTTTTTATTTTATTTTTCATATCATCATCAGGCTTTTGCTGATGATTTAACGCATTAAAGTGTGGCGCATGCAAGTGACAGCCATAGCAAATATTGTTTGCAGGCAAACGTAGTTTTAGTTCACCCAATTTGATATCTTTTTCAGGATCTAAAGTTTCTTTGTGACAATAGAGGCAATTATTTTTAATTATCTTGCCATTATTATCCAGCATTTTATGAATATTGTTACGCTGGTATTGTTTATCATCATGGCATCGATAGCAGAAATCTATAGGCGTTTTATAAGGGCCTTCACGAAAAAAATTATCTGCATCTTTATCAATTTTTTTAAAGTCCTGCTCTTTCATATCTTTAATTCCGTGGCAGGTCTTGCAGTCAATTTCATCTTTATCATTAAGAGGAAAAGAATCAGGAATAGATATATTCTCTGATGGTTTTATTTTTATCAAATGATGCATGGCAGGCATTTCCTGCTTATCTTCTGCAAGCACATCCATTGAGAACAATAAAAGACAAACTACAAATAACTGAATCATTACAGCCCCGCCTGAATGGCTTCGCCGTGACTATGGCATTCAATGCAACTGCCACCAGTAATATGCACACCAGAAAGCCCATTACCTGTATCCACATCACCCTGGTTTTGCAATGTTTCCATATTATGACAGAGCACACATAGCTGTGAATAATCATCACCAGTGATACGCACTGAATAGGGTTGCTCACGTAATACTGGATCAAGCAGACTGCTACCCTTATCAGACTGATCAATAATTAGTTTTATATTATCTGTACCGTGCATGGCATGGCAGTCTGTGCATTCAACTCGACTACTATAAATATAATTATTGCGTAACCCCGCATAGGTGCCAGCACCGGTTGAATTTATTTCACCGTGTTTATCAATCAGTGTGTATGCATCTTCAATGGCAATTAATGGATCATCAAACGTTTTATTAGTAATGGGGAAATTTATTTGTTGATGATCACTGTTATGGCAACGCAAACAAAAATCTGCACCACTTGCATAGGGTGATTCAATACCATTTACATCCGGGTAACGCGTGAGATCACGATTAATTTCAAACACGCCATCCATATCAGAAGCATAGTGACAGTCCAGACATTGTTTATCCTGCAATACAGTGTCGATACCCGCTATAAAATCATGTTTATGATTTCCAGTTTGTATAGGCGCACTGGGTAAATCTGTATTGTTATGACATATTACACACTGCCGTTCTTTATCTGTGCCATTGCTACCATGGCAGCCGGTACAGGTGTCATGCCCCCTGTCTTTTACAATATTACGAATACTATCTGCATTTTGATGAATAATCCCAATGGCATGACAGGCATCACAATCGGTTAATCCCCAGGCCGCACCACCGCCTCCATGTTGTGAATCAAGTAACAGATCAGTATCAGCCGATAAATTATTTTCAGTATTATTGCTACTGTTACAGGCAACGACCATTAACAATAAAAAACAGATTAGTATGCGATGCATTATCTGATTCTCCTGTGACAGTCGCTACAGTAATTTGCCTGATGACAGCTTCCACATTTTGCCGGTGCTATACGAGCATCAAGACCATGCAGTGTTTTGTATCCCAGTTTATGCGTATTTAAACCCGTGGTTGTGCGTCTGAAATGACAGTCTGTACAAAAAGATAATTGTTTATGACACTCATTACAGGTCTGCTGATTATGTTGAGCATCTTCTGCATGAGCCGTGCTGTAATCATAATTATGATCCTGCGGCCAGACAGTCGATGGATCGGGATGACACAGACGACACTCTGACGGCGCATTTATTTTATCGACATGACAATCATGACAAATAGCTTCCAGTGATTCATTATTTATCTGGCTAAGCGGTTTAAGTATTTTCTCATCATGAATGGTATTTTTAGTAAAGGGATGACACAACATACAGGCATCACCATTCTGTTCCATAATTTCCATGTGCGGTTTATGCGGGTAAAAAATATCATTGCGATCATTGCGTAATTCCCACCAGGTTTTTTCTTTCTCCTCTACCTCATCATTATCAGCAATTACCGGCAATGAAAAAATCATAAAGAACAGAATGAGAAGATGCTTTATCATTTTCTGCTCCTGATACGATCATCAAATCTATAGCTGAGATTAAAACCAAGCTGGTATTCATTTTTTTTATTATTGTTATAAATATAACGCGCATTAAAATCTACAAACAAACTTGAACTTAACATATGCTCTGCACGCGCTTCCAGCGCAAGTGTTGTATTATTTTCTGCTGATTGTTGTTTATGCTGGTATTGCACAGCAGCATTAAAATAACCGCGTAATGTTGCTGAAATATTTTTATTGATACCCAGGTAAAGACTATGAATATAATCATCCTGTAATATCAGACTATCCCATTGAGCTTTCCAGTCTAAATTTTTATTGTTATTTTTTTTCTTATCAAAACCAAGACTAAGCCCATAGCCATCGTTACCATATTCTCGCCATACTTTTCGACCACGAATATAATATTGTTTATTCCATTTGTAGTTACGAAAAAAATCTGCCTGTAAAACAGACTGGCTTCCATTCGCATAAACAGAATAAAACTGTTCCTTAAAACTTAGATAACTCTGCTTAGGCTGCCATGTTATAAAACTAACACGTGCCAGCCCATAATCTTCTGAATGAGCCTGAACAACAGCATTTATAGATTCGGTGTATTTATTATCCGTGATATAACTGCCACTGAAAATCATCTCAAGCTGGTTAAATTTATTGTTATCCAGTTGTCCTTCAGATGAAACACCCCAGTGAATATAATTCTGTTCTTCATCGCTTTTAATTTGTTGCCAACCAATATAACTATCGAGTTTATTTATTAATGATGTTTTTTTATAACTCACATGATGATTTATATCAGCGCCATAAATTCTATGCGCATCAATCGTATTATAATTTTCTATCTGTAAAGGCTTGCCGCTATAAAAACCCGCCCGCCATTCTTTTTGCTGGTAGTTAACAACGGCACCATCCAGCATGTAATAACCCAGTTTATCTGAACGATTAAAACGACCTAGCGTATAATCAATAGCCGCTATTTTATGAGTAAAAAATAATTGTCTTATATCTGAATGATTTTTATTTTCTTCATGCTTAAGATCAAACTGAAAGCCTGCATTCATATTATTTTTAAGCCAGTTAATCTCTGCCTGTTCTTCAATACGATTGATTGAATCATAAGCGCCATGATCTATTTTTAGAAGTGTATCCAGTCGACCTGAAACCAGGCTATGAACAACAGGTGAATAGCTAATAATTGTCATGCATATAAAGCCAAGTTTAAAATACTTCACTACTCACCAATATAAAAATCATCACGACGTTTTTTTAGTGTGGCCCAGGCAACGATAGAGCCAAGAGCAATAACACAACTGCCACAGGTACTACAACGCCCCTGTGATGTCAGTGTACAGTTAGTGGTTATGGCAATATGCCCCAGAGCAAATCCAGCGCCCGCCATCCAGGGCATTACTTTATTAAAGGTTGATTTATTTTTTTTCTGTTTCATAAACTATGCCTTGATTATTCCTGTTTCAGAAATGATATTGCCGTGGAACAGTATTCACTTTTCCACGGCAATAATTAGTTACAGAAAATAGAGTGGTCTATTTTTTCTTTCTGAATCCGAAGATAAAAAAAGCAAACAAGAGACTCAGCAACCAGGGTGCTGAACCACCGCCGCCACTATCAGATGACTCAGCACTCGTTGTTACAGAAACATTACTTTCATCAGCCGCTGCAATTGTGTAATAGCTGAAATGACTGGTCTTAAATACCAGATAGCCATCTTCTGCACTGCTCTGTGGATTTAGTAAAATAATATTTGATGAATCAATGCTGCTCCATTGCTGACCATCAGTCGATGTAATTAATTTAATTTTATCTACATCTGTTTCTGATCCTGTGTAAGGCAATTTAACCAGCACATTGGCATTACCAAAGTTGCTGACATCATCACCATTGGTATCCGTTGCCTGTAGCGAGAAAACAGCGGCATTCAATCCACCAAAACCAGAATTGGCTGCTGCATTAATCACGTCATTATCCGCCATGGATATTTTGAATTGATACGTCGGGAATACCAGTCTGGTCTGACTATTAACCATAGGCATTAGCGATACTTTGCGTAAAGTGGAATCACCATAAGTGGGTGAAAAAACAAACAGTTCATCACCTGACAGCTGATTGAGTATATCGATATGTTCCTGATTTTTTATACCTGCAAGACCTGCGGCTTCTACCAGATTATGCAGATCAACTTTGCCAGACATAACAGGTGCAATATCGGCATTTAAAATACTTAAAGAAGGATTCATTCGTGTGCTATATAAAACATCGGCAACATTAATAGACACAACACCATTGGCATCGGCCTTCATGTAGTCCATGCCCAGTTCAATAATCCCATTTTCAATTAAACGCATATCAGGCACTGTAAAGATATCCATGCTATTCGTTGTACCCAGCACACTGTCATCCGCAATCAGGGCACTGAACGCACCATTTTGTTTGCGTGTATGACAATCATCACATTGCAGAGATTCAGCAGCAGTACGTGTATTGTGATTCATAATGTACTGATTAGATTCAATCAGCACCATGACTGCTTCAGGATTTTCTATGCCTTTCGCTTTAAACACCTTGTTATAGGCATTACGCAATGCCAGGTAACCAGCATAGTCACTGGGATCACCAAAACGAATACTGCCATGAGAAACACGTGCGCTAACTTCAGCCAGCGCCACTCCTGTTTCAGGATCAACAATGACACCATACATATCGTCAGATGGCATCACCATACCCGGCATAGATGTGGTATCGCCACCACGTAACTCAAATACACTGTTACGCTCTGTTTTATTTAAAATGCGACCCGTTGTTTTATCTTTCCAGTAAGCACGATCTCGCTGTGCATAAGGAATGATGCGTAGCTCTCCATCTTCTTCCTGACGGTAACGATACATAATGGGCAAGGTTCTGCCGCGACGACCTGCTTTATCTGTAATATGGCAAGCCTGACAGGTCATAACATCCAGATGTGTCTGCGTAATACGTGTCAGTGAATCTGCTGTATAGCCAAACATATCTCCCTTAACTTTCCAGCGTTCCAGATGTGCATTAAGCATGCTGTCCTGACCAGAAGGAATCGCAGGTGCTTCTGCATCATCATGGCAATACACACAGCTCATCGCATTAGGTTTGTAATCCAGGTCATTACGCAGATCCATATCAGAATTTCCTTTCAGGAAATTATGATTAGCATCCAGATCTACATTGGCATAATCCGGTTTATAAAAATTTCTTGAATGACATGAATTACAGTTTTCAATGGGGCGTTCAACGCCATCTTCTGTCCAGGTTAAGCCCTTATGAACATCATCCATGTAGTCTTCTATCAGCAAACCATCTTCATCATAAGAGGCCGCTGCATCTTCACCAAAACCATAGAAACCACGGCGTGAATTACTGGTGCTGTGACAGGCCATGCAGTTTTCATTTTCAGGGAAACGCAGCATGGGAATTTCTACTTTGCGGTTTTCATCAAAGGCATCCGCATTCCAGTTAATTAAAGGTTCACCATCAGCATTAAGATTTAATGCATAATTGGGTTCAGTTCCCATATGTATCGCATCTTCCGATGCCGTATCACGACTGAAATTAAGCAGTGTTTTATCATTGGCTGGATCAGCCGTGTTATTCAGATTCAAAAATTCCAGAATACCCGTTCCCGCATACTTGAAAAACCCCTGTCTTACCAGCATTGTTCTACGCAGTTCTTTGGCATGACTTGTTGCACTACTGGCAGTATCTTCACCTGTATCAGGGTCAGCAGTAACTAACTGTGGATCTGTTTTAATCATTGCATTTCTATCAGCATGACAAAGAAAACAGTCTGCCTCTACTACGCCACTTTTTTTCCAGTCCCATTGAGCTATTGAATCATCAGAAGTCGATTGATTATTTGCATCCGTACCGCGATTAAAATAATCACCATCAAATTGCGCAACCGTTGATGGATCGGTTTTATCATAACGTTTGCCGTTACGATCTTTTTCCATCCAGCCACCCCCTGTGTGACAACCGACGCAACGCTGTACCCAGCCGGCTGTTCCTTTGTCTGCAAAATCAGCTTCACTGGCATTGGATTTTTTTGCCAGACGATCCGGGTTGCTGCTACCCATGCAGTTATAACCACCAAAATATCCCGGTGAAACGAGAACAGGTAAACCATGCTCTTTACCAAAGTCATCATGTGCTTCATTGCGTCCCATTTCAAAATGAAAAGCAGAGGTAATGGCTTCATAATCATGACATCCCCCAGTACCACAGGTCATTTTGGAACTGTAGGCTTTACCACTATCAAGTACATGTGCGCCCTGTTCATCCAGCAATGGAATAGCGGGGTGCATTACCGCTTCAGCCTGAACACTAAAATTTATTGAAAGCAAACCCGATATAATTATTAATTTCGAGAATAAATTAGTCCAAATATTATTTTTTTTGAAACCATTCCTGCTAATTGCTGGTCTACCTGATTCACCAATCTTCATTTTTAACTAGCCTTTATTTTTATCTACTCAATTGCCAGCTAATAGCAATGCGCATGCCAAACTCAATTTCATTTATTTATCAATAAGATACAAAACAGGCAGATAGGAATATAAAAACAATAGGGTGATTTCACCTAATATGGTGCGTGATTTCACACATAAAATAACAAATGCTTTTTTATAAAATATAATATTTCTTAAATTCAGAAATATTTCATTCATAAAATACTCAGCAATAAAAACTGTGTGATATCACACAGATGGCGTGTTATTTCACCTGCTTTTTCTATCTTTTTTATTCTTTTATTTCTTAAGTTATTGATTTATATAGCTGGCATTAAGATTGCATTTGTTAACGAAATTAAATGTATTAACTAAATGTATAGTAAAGGTTGTTTCACTATGAAAATGTATAGATTTGCGCCACTTGCACTGGCAGTCAGTTGTTCAATAATTCTAACAGCATGCGGTGGCGGAGGTTCTGATAGCGGCACAACCGATGCCACGATAAGCGGCGCTATAGTCGCTGCACCTGTAGATGGCGCACAGGTTAGCGTAACTGATGTAAGCGGAAATCTGGTAGCAGGCCCGGTAAGCACAACAGCAGGGCAATACTCATTAATTATTCCTGCTGGCAGCCTGGGGCTGTCTCTGATTCTAAAATCTACAGGCGGCACATTTACAGATGAAGCAACGGGTAACAGTGGAAACGCCGGTGAAATGTCGGCCTACATGGCAGCCAATTCAATAAGTGGCAGCAGTTCCGTAAGCGCAACTCCCGGATCAACCATTGTTGCCGAGCTTGTTTTAACTCATAGCAAAACCCTGACTCAGGCAAAACAGGTTTTTGCTGATGCATTTGGTTACACACCTGATATTACAATTACACCGGCTGATGCAACAGATACCGCTACAGCCACTGCCAGCGATGAAGCAAAACTGGCCGGTTATCGAGCAGCAAGTTTTAGCCAGCTTGCTATGAACCTGGGTTTATCACAAGACAGTCAATTTGATATGTTCACCGCTCTGGCTAAAGACTTATCCGACGATACTCTGGATGGTGTAGATGCTTCAGGTTCTATTAGCATAGGCAGTACAGGGCATAATCTTAATGCCAATATTCAAAATGACTTTTCAACGGCACTGGTTAATTTCCATAGTAGCGTATATAACCAGACTGATATGGCAAATGATGAGATTGGCAATGTACCCTTTGCCAAAATAGCGCTAACCACAAATTATAAGACTGAATATGTACCCGGCTCAATGGCCGCTATGGAAGGAAAAAGTACATTTCAGCTGCATATCACTAATCGCAGCGATGGCACTAATGTTACTGGTGCAACCATTATGCTGATGCCAATGATGCACATGTCAACCATGACTCATAGCTCTCCTGTACCTGTAGCAGCGGTAAGCGAGGATGGCAATGGTTTATACACAGCCACTGCTTATTATTTAATGGCATCCACCATGATGGACGGCACATCTATGGGCTTCTGGGATCTGGGCATTACAGCAAATGGTGAGTCTGCACATTTCTATCCCAGCGTAATGATGGCTATGGGCGACACTGTTAAAACTCGACTTAAAGGCCAGACCGACAAAATTGTAGATATGATGAGCATGAGTGTAAGCCGTGATTACAACATCTTTAAAGACAAACTCATGGCCAGCAGTGGTGCTTACAATTTCACTGTATTTATTGCCGCCAAAGAAAGCATGATGAGTTTTCCTGCTCTTATAGATGGCGACACCCTGACTTCAGGCATGGGCGGTACAAGTCTTCCTGTTACAAGCATTTTAGTTGAATTCTCTATTGATGACGGTGCCAACTGGACAACAGCAGTAGACGGCACAAACGGTACATGGGCAGCAACAGGACTAGCATTAACGGCCGGTCAGGAAAACCAGATAAGAGTTAGACTCACAGTTAACGGCGAAGTAAAAACCACAGATGGTCTGGCAGCAGATGGCTCTAATGACTACGCCTCTTTCACAGTAACACCTGGCAGCATGTAAGGGACTTAATGTGAAAAAAATAACATTCCCACCCCGCACGCCAGTGCGGGCAACTTATGGCCTCCTTCTGGGGGCCACTTTTTTATTCAGCTCATCAGCATGGTCTGCATCCTGTTGTGGCGGCGGCGGTGCTGCCACGCTGGTTTTACCCAAATTTTTTAACACCATGTATGACCTGTCTTTTAGCTATGAACAATACAATGGCTTCTGGAATCAACAGGGCGAACACCAGAATGATCCACCGGGTTCAAATTTAAAGCAGTTTCGATTAACACCCGGCTATGCACTCCGTATCAATCCCAACTGGCAGGCCAGCATCGTGCTGCCCTATGCATGGAATGACAATCAATATGCCAGCTTAAGTTCAGCTACCAATGGTCTGGGTGATGCCACTGTTGGTTTCTGGTATGAAAATTTTGACGATATAAAATGCGTATATAAAGTTGATAGCATAAAAGACCTTGTGCCCGCCGCCTACTTTGGTGCCAGCCTGACTTTACCGACCGGTGTGTCACCCTATGATGATGTGGAAAACAGTTTTGATATAACAGGTCGCGGCTTCTACCGACTGGATGCCAATATGCTACTGGATAAAACGGTTTATCCATGGGGCATGGCGATGAGCCTTTCATACGGCACTTATCTGGAGCGAGACATAAATCGAGAATATGGAAATTATGTAGCACCTTACAGGAAACAACTGGGAAATCGACGCTCAGCATCACTATCATTTGCCTATACCGATACATTCGAAGAACTGGACAATGTGACTTACACCATTACTTACGCCGACCTGTGGGAAGACAAGGCCACCATAAATGGAGCGACTGATCCAACTTCAGGTTTTGCAAAACAATCCATGTCTTTTGCAGCCGCTTATTCAACAGCAGAAAAAGACTGGATTATAAAAGCGTCTTTTAATCACTCATTTCCGGACAATGGCTGGGGCGAAAACTTCCCGGCAACAGATACGTTCAGCATAGGAGTTAGCCATGTTATTCCTTAGGCCGGTATTAATTATTTTACTCATGCTTCTATCTGCCTGCGGGGATGTTGTTGACGACCTGAACCCATCAGGCTCAGATGAACGCGGAAATTATGATTCATCCACTACAGGCTATCACTCAGGGCAAACCGCACCTGATTTTTCAGTATTTGATACCCAGAGCAATACTTTTATACTGGCTTCTGAACTTGTTGGTGCAGATGGAATCGTTCTCTATTTCACCATGTGGTGTCCAGTATGTGATAGTCACATGAGCCATATGCGAGCAAATACCATCCCACTTTATCCAGGAGTGAAATTTTATTTTGTCGATTATGTATCTGGCATAGTAAGCATTTCCCGTTCAGCACAACTGGATAATGGCTATGGCAGTTCCAGTGTACTGGTCGATGATATTAATCACACAGTAACCAATCTATATAACGCAACCATGGGCACGACTATTGTGATTGACAGAAACGGTATTGTACAAATGAATGAAGACTATAAGGATGGCAGTAAACTTGTTGATGTATTGAATTCACTTCCCTGATTGGGCTTTGGTCATCAATATTGTATGAGCTGTTTTTCTATTTGTCATCCCGAGCGCAGCCGAGGGATCCTGTTACCTGGGTAGTAAGATCCCTCGGCTACGCTCGGGATGACGAAATAGGCTGAAATAGGTTCGAGATGGCAGGCTCGGGGTGA
>CAZFUY010000033.1:0-25575 GCA_964522445.1 uncultured Thiotrichaceae bacterium
GTCAATGCATTCGGCAAAATGTTTTGCACCACCATCTCTTAAATCATCTCGATCAACCGATGTAATAACCACATATTTTAATGACATGGCCTTAATCGTTTGCGCCATATTATCCGGCTCATTTTCATCTAACGGCAATGGGCGACCATGCCCCACATCACAAAAGGGGCAGCGGCGCGTACATATTTCACCCATGATCATAAAAGTCGCCGTACCATAATCAAAACATTCTCCCAGATTGGGACATGCGGCTTCTTCACAGACGGTGAACAATTTTTGTTCTCTAAGAATTTTTTTTAATTGCTTAACCTTTGGGCCGGTAGGTGACTTAGCTCGTATCCATTCAGGCTTGCGTAAAAGCTTTTCTGTTTTTTCTACTTTGACAGGAATGCGCGCGACTTTCTGTTCGCCTTTTAATTTTTCACCTGCAATGACTTTCTTTTTATTGCTCATATTTTTCGATTGTTTTTTCAATTTCAAATTGCTGACAAAGCACAGGCAGTAAACGTTTTGCAACCTGCTCAGTATCATAATGCAAGCCCAGCTTCTTCATGCTGGTCACTTTTAAATCGGCATATCCACAGGGATTTATTCTATCAAAGGCTGACAAATCCATATCCACATTTAAACTAAGTCCGTGATAACAGCCCCCCTGTTTTACTCTTAAACCCAAAGCCGCAATTTTTTCACCATTAACATAAACACCCGGTGCTGTTTTTTTGGCTTCTGCTTTTATATTATCCAGTGCCAGTAAATCAATCACCGACTGTTCAAGACCGCTAACCAGTTCTCTTACTCCCCGTTTATTACGACGCACATCAAATAAGATATAAACAATTAACTGACCGAGGCCGTGATAAGTGACCTGACCACCTCGATCTGTTTCTATTAATGGAATATCCCCCGCATCCAGTACATGCTCACGTTTACCATTTAAGCCTAAGGTAAAAACAGCAGGGTGTTGTAAAATCCAGATTTCATCCAGAGTGGATGATTCTCTATGCTGATTAAAAGCCTGCATTTTATTAAAAATACTTAAATAATCTTTTTCACCAAGATAACGAACAAT
Source organism: uncultured Thiotrichaceae bacterium (assembly GCA_964522445.1). Taxonomy (GTDB): domain Bacteria; phylum Pseudomonadota; class Gammaproteobacteria; order SZUA-229; family SZUA-229; genus CAZFUY01. The sequence goes on from CAZFUY010000033.1 coordinate 1,070, forward strand.
GACGGGATCTAAACTCATAAAAAAGACATCTAAAGAGCATACAAAATATGTTCACAGCTGGTTAGTTCCATATAGATACCATCCAGATGTGATTTGCTTTGAGCGGTAATCGTAATTGTAATACTGGTGTATTTACCACCCTTACTTTCATTCATTTTAATAGCGCCCTCAGTAAAATCAGGCACATGGCGATGAATAATATCCAGCACAGCAACTTCCAGCTCTGAGCCAGTTTTGCCCATTGCTTTTATTGGAAACTCACAGGGAAAATCAAACAGCGTTTCTTCTTCTGTTTTCTGCTCGGTCATACTGCACCCTGACGAAGCTGTATTTTATAAGCCTGGTAAATATCAATCATACTTTCCCATATTGGGCCTGCTTTACCATTTCCAACAGCCTTCCCATCTAATTCGATAACCGGCAGTATTTCTTTAGTTGAACTGGTTAACCATATTTCATCAGCTGAGTTAAGTTCTGCTTCTGTAATATCACGTTCTTCACATGGCATATTATTTTTTTCTGCCAGTTCTAATATCAGGTCTCGCGTAATACCCGGTAACAACAAAGGGCCTGTCGGCGGCGTAATTAATACATTGTTTAAAACAACAAACATATTACTGGCCGCGCCTTCCATTGCATTACCATCACGGATTAAAATAGCTTCTGCAGCACCTTCATCCTTAGCCTGTTGTCGCAATAAAGCATTCGCCAGCAAAGCAGTTGCTTTTATATTGCAGGCACGCCAGCGAATATCATCCAGTGTAATTGCCGCAACTCCTGTTTGTAAGGTTTCTTTTGAAGCTGCCTTTAACTCATTAACCATAATAAAAATAGTGGGTCTTGGGTTTTCAGGGAAGGCATGATCACGTTTTGGCGCAACGCCTCTGGATATGTGCAGATAAACAGACTGATCTTCGCCGTCATTTTCTTCCAGCAAAGTTTGTAAAATTTCTATCCACTGATTTTGTTCTAATGGGTTTTTTAAGCGAATGCCATCCAGACTATTCTGTAATCTCTGCAAATGTTCACTTAAACGCAACAGGTGACCACCATAAGCAGGTATTACTTCATAAACACCATCACCAAATAAAAAACCACGATCAAGCACCGACACCTTCGCCTGATCAATTGGCATAAACTGGCCATTTAAATAAACAATAGACACTTACTCACTCCAAAAAGAAAAAGTAAAATTCAGGACGTTATAATTTTTCTGCTATTGAAATAGCTGAATAATATAGTCTTTAGCTTTTTGCCAGAGATTTCCTTCTTCAATAGTATTTAATGCCACTAATGGTCTGGATATTATTTCTTTGTCATTTAAAGTTATACGCACCATGCCCAACTGCTGGCCTTTCTTAACAGGCGCTTCTATGTCTTTATTAACATCAATAACAGCATCAAGCTTTTTATACTGGCCTCTTTGCGTGGTGACATACATATCTTCAACCAGCCCCAGACTCACATTTTCTTTTTCGCCCTTCCACACACGTGCCTGATTTATTTCATCACCTGCACCATAAAGTTTATTAGTTTCATAAAACCTAAAACCATAACTCAGCAAAGACTGACTTACATTGGCTCGTGCCTTTTCACTTCGTGTTCCTAAAACAACTGAAATCAAACGCATATCATTACGCAAAGCTGAAGCCACCAGACAATAACCTGCTGATTCAGTGTGACCTGTTTTAAGACCATCTACTGTTTTATCACGCCACAGTAATTTATTGCGGTTATATTGTTTAATGCCATTAAATTTAAATTCTTTTTCCGCATACCATTTATAGTGCTCTGGAAATTCTTTAATAATTGCCTTAGCTAAAGTAGCAATATCTTTGGCTGAAGTTACATGTTTTTTATCTGGCCAGCCGGTACTATTTATAAAATTGGTATCATGCATTCCCAACGTTTGGGCATATTGATTCATTAAATCAGCAAAGGTTGATTCATTGCCTGCAATATGCTCTGCCAGCGCAACACTTGCATCATTACCAGACTGAATAATTAACCCCTTAAGCAACAATTTAACGCTGACTTTCTTGCCAACTTCCAGGAACATTTTTGAACCTTTCATGCGCCAGGATTTTTTGCTGATGGTTACCAGCTCATCCATATCTAAACGCCCTGCTTCCAGCTCTTTATATACAACATAGGCGGTCATTAATTTAGTAATACTGGCAGGCTCAATTTTTTTATTAATATCTTTTTCTGCTAATACGCGGCCACTATCAAAATCAATTAATACATAACTTTTTGCTGCCAGTTTTGGTGGTGATGGCACAGGAGTAGCTCCTGCATTTGCAGAAAAAACTGCTAAAAAAAACAGCCAAATAAATAAATCAGGTTTTATTATTTTCATTTAATACAATTTCTCATAATTTAATCTACTACAACACGAGCCGCATTATGACCAATATCATTTAGATTTCTTAAAATTTTATATGCAAGATCAACATTAGGTATAGGCCCTATACGTACACGGTATAGTTTTTTACCATCATTTTTGACCACATGCACACGAACACTATTAAAACTTTTATCTCGCAATATTATTGCCATTTCTTCTGCTGCCACTTCTGTACCCATGGCTGCTACCTGCACGTGTATTTTACCATTACTATTTCTGGACTCAGGCAAAACAACCGAAGATGTTTTTAAATCCAGCGCACCAGTATTAATGGCACGAATCTCAACAGGCGCTGTTCCTGAACCTGCAACACCCAGCTTCTGAGCTGCCGCATAAGATAAATCAATAATTCGCCCTGCATGAAATGGGCCTCGATCATTTACTTTTACTATAGCCTTACGACCATTTCTTTTATTAGTCACTTCTACATAAGTGGGCAGAGGCAATGACTTATGTGCTGCTGTCATAGCATACATATCGTAGGGCTCACCACTGGATGTTTTTTTGCCATGAAATTTTGTGCCATACCAGGATGCTTCACCACTTTGCACAAATCCCTGACTCGACTTCATAACTTGATACGTTTTACCCATTACCGTATAAGATTGTGGGTTTCCATAACGGCTTAAAGGTTCATTGGCAGGAACTGCATTTTTAATATCATCAGGGTGCGTACTAAAACTGGCTGGAGGCCCATCACCTGTTGCACAGGATGTTAGAATAAAAATAAATAAAAAATAAAAAACCTTATTTTTCATCATTCTAAATTAACGACCCGCATGATATTTAGTTGCAATAGCATGGCCTAATTGATAAACAGCCATGGCATACAATGGGCTATGATTATAACGTGTTATCACATAAAAATTATTTAAACCTAACCAGTATTCCATTCCTCTGTTGCCATCAAGCTTTAACAAAGTTGCCATTTCTTCATTATTAACGGGGTTTAAAGGCTTTACGCCTAGCTGTTTGTAACTGGCAATATCTTTATGCGGACGCATTTTTTTACTTGCCAATTTTTCTGCACCTTTGTTAACGGAGGCACGGTGTATAATTGATTGGCCTTTTTTCCAGCCATGACGTTTAAAATAATTGGCCACACTGCCAATGGCATCTTCTGTGTTGTTCCATAAATCACGCTTGCCATCGCCATCAAAATCAACGGCATATTCTCTAAAACTACTGGATATAAACTGCGGCATTCCCATAGCCCCCGCATAAGAACCTTTTAATGTGCGAGGATCTACTTTTTCTTCTCGGGTCATTAACAGAAATTCTTTTAATTCCTTGCGGAAAAATTTTTCTCTGGCGTTTCGTCTTTTCTCTGTCGTGTTTTCAATAGGGTAATCAAAACCCAGTGTGGTTAGCGCATCAAGTACCGGGTAGTTACCACTGCGTTTACCATAAAATGTTTCAACACCAATAATCGCTACAATAATTTCAGCAGGGACACCGTAGCGCTGTTCAGCTTTTGCTAATGTTTGCGCATGTTCTTTCCAGAACTTTACGCCTTTGCTGATACGTTTTGATGTGATAAATATAGGACGGTATTTTTTCCAGGGCTTGCCTTCTGCGGGTCGGGCAATAGCATCAATCGCTGTTTTTTGCTGTTTAACGCCTTTCATCCAGTAAACCAGCTGATTATGATCAAAACCATGTTTTTTGACCATATCATTAATAAACTCTTTTACATCATTACGCTGGCTATAATTTGCTGCACTAATGGATGGCGTAAGCATCAAAGATGCTATTAGTAAAAATACAATTCTTTTCATTTTTTATTCTCATTTTCCCTGTAATAATTTGGGGGGACACGCTGCATATTATCTAGACCACATTCTTCGATGAGAGTTTATCGACATCAACATACCAAAGCCAGCCATTAAGGTCACCATAGATGTTCCCCCATAACTAATCAGCGGCAATGGTACTCCAACCACAGGTAAAATACCTGAGACCATGCCCACATTAACGTATAAATAAACAAAAAATGTCAGACTCAAACTGCCGCCCAGTAAACGGCCATAGGTATCCTGAGCCAATGCAGAGATAGCCAGCCCTCGTAAAATAATAAAGGCATACAGGGTCAGCAGTAATATGCCCCCCAGTAAACCAAACTCTTCAGCAAAGACGGCAAAAATAAAATCCGTAGATTGCTCTGGCAAAAAGTCCAGATGTGACTGAGTGCCATTTAACCAGCCTCGCCCATAAACCCCACCTGAGCCAATGGCTATTTTTGACTGAATAATATGATAACCAGACCCCAGTGGATCATTCTCAGGATTTAGAAAAGTCAGTACTCGTGTACGCTGGTAATCATGCATAAAATGCCATAGCACCGGCAATAAGGCCGCTCCGGTAATAAACAGACCCGTTATTAATTGCCAGCTCATACCCGCCAGAAAAATCACAAAAAAACCCGCCGCAAAAATAAGCAAAGATGTGCCAAGGTCAGGTTGTTTTGCAATAAGCAGTGTAGGAACAAGCATTAATATTGCGGCAACAGATAACACTTTATAGGAAGGAGGCAAATGGCGATCAGATAAAAACCAGGCCACCATCATTGGTGTTGCCAGTTTCATCATTTCTGATGGTTGAAAGCGAATAAAACCCAGATCCAGCCAGCGCTGAGCCCCCTTGCCCACATCTCCCGCCACCAGCACCAGCACCAGTAAAATAACACCTGTGCCATAGATCCAGGGAGACCAGAAACGCAACGTAGATGATGGTACAAAAGCCAGCACCAGTAATACAGTAAACGCCAGCACCAGCCGCGTTGTTTGTCTATTGATCAGCGCAATGTCCTGCCCTCCTGCACTGTATAACACGCCCAACCCTGTTGCTGTGAGTAACAGAATACCAAATAGCAGCAATGGATCGAGATGCAATATTTGCAATACTCGCAGAGACAGGCTAATGCTGCTGCCATCTCTTTTATATCCACCATCAGTAATCATTTAGTGACCTTGACTGCTTTTTGCAGATTTATTTTTTTCATCCAGGCATCAATAACCTTACGCGCCATAGGTGCAGCAACACTGCTTCCATGGCCGCCATTCTCAGCAATAACAGCAACCGCTATTTCAGGATGGTCAACAGGCGCAAAGGCTACAAATAATGCATGATCTCGCAATTTTTTAGCCGTTGTTTCTTCATCATATTCTGCATCCTGCGCAATACCAAAAACCTGTGCCGTACCTGTTTTTCCCGCCATTTTATATTTTAAGCCCCTGCCCATGACATGCGCTGTTCCTCTGGGTTGATGTACCACACTCAGCATACCCTTAATAATATGCTTCCAGTTTACTGGACGATGTAAGTTTACTTTTTTATTTTCATGCAGTGGTATTTCAACTGTTTCATTAACTTCTGGATCTTTTATGGCTTTAAGTAAATGAACCTTCATCGCTTCACCCCGCATAGCCAAAATAGATGTTGCCGATGCCAGTTGCAATGGTGTTGTCAGCACATATCCCTGACCTATACCCGCGATCAATGTTTCACCAGGAAACCAGATTGTATTTTTAACTCGCTTCTTCCAGTCTCTTGAAGGCAATAAACCCGGCTGCTCACCTATAGTATCCAGCCCTGTTTTCTGGCCAAAACCAAACCGATGCAAAAACTTATATATTCGATCAATACCCAGCCGGTAAGACAGTTCGTAATAATAAACATCACAGGACTGTTCCAGTGACTTATTTAAGTCAGTCTCACCATGCCCTCTTTTTTTCCAGTCACGATATTTACGATCTTCATTGGGCAATAAGTAGTGCCCTGTGCAGAGAATGCTTTCTTTATGACCAATCACCTTATTTTCAAGACCGGCAAGACCAATAAAGGGCTTAAGGGTGGAGCCTGGCGGATACTGCCCCATAAATGCCCGGTTAAATAATGGGCGCTCATCAGATTTGGACAGCCTTTTATAATCTTTATAACTGATACCGTGAACAAATAAATTGGGATCAAATGTTGGCAGACTTGCCATCGCCAGAACTTCACCTGTTTCAGGCTGAATAGCCACAATTGCGCCGGTATAATCACCCATTGCATCTTCAGCCACGGCCTGTAATTCTGCATCCAGTGTTAATACCAGATCTTTTCCTGGTAGCGGTGGTGACTTTTCCAGTACACGCAAAACACGCCCCTGCACATTAACTTCTACACTCTGATAGCCGACATTGCCATGTAATTCATTTTCGTAATAACGCTCCAGTCCAATTTTACCAATATGGCTCGTGCCCGAATAATTGGAGGTATCAATTTTTTTTAGCTCACCCTCATCAATACGCCCAACATAACCCAGGACATGTACAGCACGTTTTCCCAGTGGATAGTATCGCCCCAGTCGAGCGGTAATTTCTGCGCCGGGAAAACGGTGTCGATTCACCGCTAATTTAGCCACTTCCTCATCTGATAGTTTTGTGCGTAATGGCACGCCTTCAAATGGACGACTTCGCTTAATAGTTTTTTCAAAACGACTCAATGTGCGCTCATCTAAATCCACTATTTTTGACAGCCCCTCTATCGTCGCATCCATATCCTTTACCTGCTCTGGAATAATCTCCAGACGATACGAAGGGCGATTTTCTGCCAGCACAACACCATTGCGATCATAAATTAGGCCCCGGTTTGGCACTATAGCCGACAAGCGTATACGATTATTTTCTGAAAGCGTTTTGAAATGACTGTATTGATAATATTGCAGTTCCAGCAAACGAAGAACCAGCACGCCTATAAATATAATACTAACAATCGCCGCAACCAATGCACGGCGTTTAAAAAGTAACGCCTCCTGGAAATGATCCTTAATTAATGCACGGTGAAACAATTACTTTTGCTGTCCTGAGTTATAGCGCTCAATGCTTGTGATAATTTCCTGTCTGGCTTTGTCTGCATCCACCCAGTTTTCAACCCTTACCCATTTGCCAGACTCCAGCGCTTTATACTGTTCAAAGAAATGCGTAATCTGGCCTAACAATCCATCATGTAAATCCTGTGGCGAACGAATATCATCATATAAGTTACATACCTTGCTTACCGGCACAGCCAGCACTTTATGATCTTCACCCGCTTCATCTATCATTTCCAGCATGCCTACAGGGCGACAATTAATCACTGAGCCTGAGATAAGCGGCACAGGTGTTACTACCAGCACATCAACCGGGTCGCCATCTTCCGACAAAGTATGAGGCAAGAAGCCATAATTACATGGGTAAAACATAGCGGTTCCCATAAAGCGATCAACCATCAGTGTTCCACTATCTTTTTCCACCTCATATTTTACGGGCGATCCATGGGATGGGATTTCAATAACAACATTAATATCATTAGGCACATCATTGCCCAAAGGAAGATTATTAAGATTCATGATCAGACCCTGTATGGTTATATTGGTTTACCCGTGATTATATCAATAACTTCACACTGAATACTCGACATTATCTGTGCATTGATTACAATCCAGAACACATAAATTCAGATCAGGACGTTAAGAGGACTCGCTCAGATATGAGAATCGTACTTTTGGGGGCACCTGGCTCCGGCAAAGGCACCCAGGCACAACTACTTATTGAAGAACATGATGTTCCTCAAATTTCAACCGGTGACCTACTGCGTGCAGCAGTTATTGCCCAGACACCACTGGGCAGACAGGCCAAAGCAATTATGGATGCAGGCCAGCTTGTTCCAAATGAAATTGTGCTGGGCATGATACGCGAGCGCCTGAATAATCCCGATGCCAGCAATGGCTTTATTCTTGATGGCTTCCCTCGCAATATAGAACAGGCGGAAGCACTGGATGAATTGCTATCAACAATGGGCCAGCCCATTCAGACCGCACTACTGATCGATGTTGATTTCGATAGTCTTATGCAGCGCCTCACTGGCAGACTGACATGCGAAGGCTGTGGCACAGTATATAACCTGTATACCAACCCACCAGTGATAGAGAACGAGTGCGATAAATGTGGCGATAAATTACATCACCGCTCAGATGACAATGAAGACACTATAGGTAAACGCCTGCGTGTCTACACCAGTCAGACCGAGCCGGTTATTGATTACTACCGCAACCAGAACAAACTTGCTTCTGTAGAGGGCAAGGGTGACATTAAAGATATATTTAATAAAATATTGGTCGCATTAAAAGCAGCACGTCAAACCAGACCCTTATTTACATCACCTAAACCCGCACCAGCGCCTGTTGTTATTAAACCCGCAGCAGAGCCTGTAAAAGAAGTTGAACCTGTAAAAGTAGAAGCCGCACCTGTTGTAGAAGTAAAAGAAACGCGTGCCGAAAAAATTACAGAAGATAAACCACAGGCAAGCAAAGCCGAAGAAAAGATCAACACTCCGGCAAAAGAAAAAGAGCCTGCAAAGAAACCAGCAATAAAGAAAGCTGCCGTTAAAAAAGCGGCTGTAAAAAAAGACAAAACTGCCGCTAAAAAAGCAGCAAGCAAACCTGCAGCAGCAAAAAAGAAGGCCGTTGCAAAGAAAAAAGCTACGATTAAAAAATCAGCCGCAACTAAAACACCTGTCAGGAAAAAGCCTGGCGCTAAAAAGAAAATCGTTAAGCGTACAGGCACTACTGATTCTTTGAAGCAAATGCAGGAACAGCTTAAAGCCATCAAAGCAGAAATCAGGCAATCTGAAATGCGCGCTAATGCACTTCTGAAAATAGACGCACAAAAAGAAAGTGTTCGCAGCCTGTTCTCTTCTGGCTGGGAAAAAGAAGTTATTAAACGACTGAAAAAAATGAAGTAATCAGTATTTTATTAAAAGCTCAGGGATGGGCATTAAAACGTAATTATAAAAAATGGCCGCTTATAAACAGCGGCCATTTTTTATTTGTGCAATGAGAGCTTTGCATGAAATATTTTTTGTCATTCCGGTATGCTTTTGAGCCGGAATCCAGTAATTTCAATCCAAAAAGATGTTAGATTCCTGCTAGAAGCACGCAGGAATGACAACAAAACCAGTGTGATTTTATTTCATGCAAAGTCTTCATAATGAAATAAAGTCTAAATCAGGCTTTGGCTTTAGCATCTTCCTCTGCTTTAGCTTCTTCAATTTCAGCCTTAACTTTTTCCATATCCAGTGTTTTAACTCTTTCAATCACTTCTTCAAGCCCTGACTCTGGCAGCATACCAGCTTCTGCAAAAATAATAATCTGTTCACGGAAAATCATCAGTGTGGGTATTGAGCGAATCTGGAAATGTGCTGCAATGGCCTGCTCATCTTCAGTATTAATTTTACCAAAGATAACATCAGGATGCTTTTCTGATACAGCTTCATAAATAGGGCCAAAAGATTTACAGGGTCCACACCATGGCGCCCAAAAATCAACAACGACAATATCATTTTCATTAACTGTCGTTTCAAGATTGGTTTCGTTTAGTTCAATAGTCGCCACATTGGCCTCCTGAATGTCTCTACGGCTGTTTATGCCACATACTAATTGTGAAGTATACAATATTAATTATTTCTAATATATGGTCTGACTTAATAATTTCAACCCCAAAACTGGAGCATTTGACACAGAGCCACAGAGAAAGCATTAAGTGGATATTCTAATACAAAAAAATAGAATTTTTCTTTTCTCTGTATTCTCTACACTTCTGTGTCAATTTTTTATATATAAAACTAACTCTGCTGGCGCTGGCCATAAAGCTGCTTATACAAACCATCCCTGTTAACCAGTTCATCGTGATGCCCTTCATCGATAATTCTTCCATTATCAAATACATACACTCGATCAGCCTGTTTTACTGCACTTAACCGATGGGCGATAATCAACGTTGTTTTGTTCTGTAAAAAGGCCTGTAGCGCTTTATGTAATCGATATTCAGTCTCAGTATCCAGTGATGATGTCGCCTCATCTAAAATCACCACTTTAGGATCCATTAAAATCATTCGAGCAATAGCCAGACGTTGTCGCTGGCCGCCGGATAAACGTATGCCATTACGACCCACAATGGTATCCAGCACTTCAGGCAGTTCTTTAACGACTTTATCTAGCTGGGCAATTTCCAGTGCATTCCACAATTTTTCTTCTTCTAAATCTCGCCCCATACTCAGATTGTTGCGAACAGTGTCATTAAAGAGAACAGGGTTCTGCAAAACAGTGGCAACATTTTCACGCACAATATCAAGACCTATCTCAGTTATAGGAACCTGATCAAAAGCCAGACGGCCTCCTAATGCAGGGTACAAACCCAGAATAACCTGCACCAATGTTGATTTACCACCACCACTGGCTCCCACTAGCGCAATCTTCTCACCCGCTTTAATCTCCAGCGAAACATCTTCCAGCACTGGCTCTCCCTCTCCATAGGCGAAGCGCACATGCTCTAACTGCAAGCCAACAGTGTGCTTGTCTTTGAAAGGATTTTGTTTATGAGGATATTGTGGTTCCTGCTTTAATTTAAGCAGGTTATTCAGTCTTGCTAATGCCGCATTGGCAGAATAATAACTATATTGAATGCCCAGCACTTCCTGTACTGGTGACATCATGAACCATAGGTAAGCATACACTGCGAACATCTGGCCAATAGACAGACTGGAAAACACCACCATTAACATGCTCACCGCTCGAAATATTTCGAAGCCCATCAAAAACACAAAAAACGACAACCGATTCGCAGCATCACTTTTCCAGCTAAAGGATGCTGAACGCTGCTTTACACCCCGTGCCTTATCAATAACACGCAGGATGTAATGACGTTCTCTGTTACTGGCTCGAATTTGCTGAATAGCATCCAGCGTTTCAGCTAATGATTGCTGAAATAATTCAAATGAAATATTTTCACGCTTTTTCAGACTTTTAACTTTTTTGCCCAATACGGTAGTGAAATAAATAACAATCGGATTCACCACCAGTATAAATAAAGCCAACTGCCAGTGTATCCACAGCAATATGGCCGCCACCCCAATAATAGTCAGCAGGGCAACAACAAATTTACTCAATGCTGTGCCAATAAATACATCTATCGCTTCAACATCCGTCACCAGATGGGATGCCACTGAACCACTGCCCAGAGTTTCATATTCCGCCATGGATATAAATTGCAGCCTTTGCAACAGGCTCTGACGAATACGAAAGGTTATGTCTTTGGCAATCCGGGTAAAATCACGTGTCTGCCAGACCACCAGTGCAAACGCAATAAAACGCATAAACATGGTTAATAACATTACGGCCAGAATATAAAGCACAGGCCCATGCCAGCTATCTGGAAACAGCTGGTTCAGCTCCTGAACAATAAAACCCGGTTTTTCCAATAACACTTCATCCACCAGAAGCGGCATCAGCATAGGAATAGGCACACTAATAATCGCAGCCAGAACCGCAATGATATGAGCCTGAATAAGTAGTTTTTTATGCGAGCGAGCCACGTCCAGAACATAGGCCCACGTATACTGTTTTATATTTTTAGTTAAGTTTAAATTATCAGACACAGAGTTTTTATCTATCAGCCGGCTGGAAAAACATCAATTATTACACTATATTCAATATGTTACTGCTAATTTTTAAAGGAAATAATGCACGGATAGCCAACTAAAACACTTTCAAAGTTAAATAAGCCGGATTATCACAAGTGTATCAACAAACAGAGAAAATCAAACTACAACGAGAAGATATTGTTCTGGGAAAACCTATTCTCTGGAATATTTACCGCTCTGACGGCAATATCCTGCTAAAAAAAGGTTTAAGAATTACATCAGAAAAAAACCTTGAGCGATTAATGGAATCTCAGTTATTCAGAGATACCGACAATGAAGACTGCCCAGATGAGAAAACAGCAGCAACCAAACCCACAATAATAGAAAAACAAACACCTCAAAGCACAGCAAAACCCGGCAACCCATTTGAATGGATAAATTATTTCGCAACCCAGCTAAAAAAAATACTGGATAATATTTCTGACGGTAAAACTGAAGGCGGCACACAAACAATCAAACTGGCTGAAAATATATTAAAACTATCTACATCCTATAGCGACCAGTTTCTGGCAGCTGTACATATGTATTACCCTCAACCCTATTCATTAATGCAGCCGATATATAGTGCCATGCTTTGTGATTTAACAGCACAGGTATTAGGTCATCCAGAAGAGCAAAGAGCCTCTTTACGTGCCGCAGCACTTACTGCAAACTCAGGCATGTACACCTACCAGGACGCATTAAATAATCAACCCGGCCCACTAACAGTAGCTCAACGCGAAGAATTACACATACACCCCTATCAAAGCATACAAATGCTTAAAGATATTAATATTGAAGATAATGTCTGGTTAAAGGCCATCGCACAACATCATGAACGCAATGATGGTTCAGGTTATCCTGCTGCCATTACATCCAATACTATCGGCGTTGAATCAAAAATAATTAGCCTTGCTGATAGTTACCTGGCAATGATTACACAGCGTGCCTATGGCGAAAAAATACAGCCAAAAGTTGCATTACAGAATATTTACAAATCAGCATCCCCGGAAGATCAGTCTATATTCCTGGCTTTTATTAAAATACTGGGAATTTTCCCTCCCGGCACTTATGTAAAACTAACAAATGGTGAAATTGCTATTGTAAAAAAACAGTCAAAAAAAGATGGTTTAAGCTGTATTGTATCCAGCATTAGCAAAAGTGATTTAAACCTTTTTAATATCCCCATTGAGCGAGACACATCGGATGATGAGTTTTCAATTGAAGAATTTTACACACCCACTAAAAAAATTAATATCAACCCCTTAACTCTTTGGGGCTATAAATAATAGTAATTATTAACAATGCCTTTTATTCTTGCTATTGATCAGGGAACACACGCATCAAAAGCTGTTTTATTTTCTACAGATGGGCAACTTATTGAGTATGCAGAGCAAACTGTTAGTCTTTTACAAATAGATCATGAACGCATTGAACAGGATCCTGTAGAATTATTAAACTCTATTAAATCAGTTATTAAAAAGCTGGATGCGGATAAATTATCACAAACACTTTTTTGTGGCCTGGCCACACAACGTTCAACGGTTATTGCATGGCATGCGGATACAGGCTTACCAATAAGTCCTGCTATTAGCTGGCAGGACAGGCGCAGCAACAAGGATTTACAGCAATTCAAACCTCATGAAAATAATATTAAAAAAATAACAGGCCTGCCTTTGTCTCCTCATTATGGCGTGGGCAAGTTTCGTTGGTTATTAGAGAACAATCTAAATGTAAAAAAAGCATTCAGCAAAAATAAATTATATGTTGGCACTTTGGCCAGTTATCTGATTTTTAATTTACTCAATGAAAAGCTATTCGTTGTTGATCATAGCAATGCACAGCGAACATTATTATTTGATTTAAAAACATTAAACTGGTCTGACAAACTTCTCTCTCTATTTAATATTAATAAAAAGATTCTAGCCAACTGCAAACCCGTTGAGTATGCCTACGGAAATCTTATATTTAATAACATACCTCTAACAATGGTATGCGGCGATCAGAATGCCGCTTTATATTCACAGGGTGCAGTTGATGCAGGTAGCGCAATTATTAATATTGGTACTGGCGCATTTATTATCGCACCCTGCCACAAAAAAATAACAGATAGTGATCTACTTTGTGGCATTGCCCAGAGCAACAGCAGGGGTAGCTGTGAATATTTACTTGAAGGCACGGTCAATGGGGCAGGCTCAGCATTGAGCTGGGCGCAAAAAAAATATCCTGTTAAAAATTTATTTGAACAATTACCGCAATGGCTTGAGCAGGTAAAAACGCCAGGAATTTTTATTAACACTATTGGAGGACTGGGATCACCCTGGTGGAAATCAGCAAAACCAGCCTGCTTTATTCATGAAAAAAACCTTTCCATCAAATATAAATATGTAGCCATTATTGAAAGCATTGTATTTCTAATTCAGCATAATTTAGAGCTAATGCAGCAACATATCCCATTAACTCAGCTTAAGGTCAGTGGGGGACTTTCACAACTGGACGGCCTGTGTCAAAAGCTGGCAGATATCAGCACTTTGCCTGTAATACGCATAAAAGAAACTGAAGCCACAGCCAGAGGCACAGCATGGTTAGCCGCAGGACAACCAGAAAACTGGGCTTTTGAACCGGCTGAAAGAAACTTTAAGCCCCAAAAGAACTCTGACTTAATAAATCGATATAAAAAATTTTCACAGGAAATCCGCAGTCTCTGAGATAGCGACTACAATCAGATTATAAATAATAAATAATTAAATAAACAAAGGTATCATCATGGCTGTTCCCCATCTGGTAGCCCACCGCGGTCAAATGGAGCATTATCCTGAAAACACGCTGCTTGGTATTGAAGCTGCTCTGCAATGCGGAGCTGGCTATGTAGAATTTGACATACAATGCACGGCCGACGGAAAATTTGTAGTCTTCCATGACACAGAACTTGAACGCACAACAAGTGTCAGCGGCAACCTGTTTGAAATGTCCTACCAGGAACTGGAAAATATTCGTGCCCATGAACCTTCTCGTTTTTCACTGGCCTTTTTTAAAGAACGCATACCCAGCCTGGCGGATGTCATTCGTCTGCTACAACAATATCCCAGAGCCAAAGCTTTTGTAGAAATAAAAGAAGAAACATTAAATCAGTTTGGTGTCGAAAATATTATTCCTGAATTGCTTCAACAGCTGGACATTATCCACAACCAGTGCACCATTATTTCATTTCACTACGAAGCATTGCAATATGTGCGCAACACCAGCGATTATCATATCGGCTGGGTGCTACACAAATATGATGAGAAAAGTCATCAGCTAGCTAAAGACCTACAACCCGATTATCTAATTATTAACCATCGAAAATTACCTGAAAATGAAAAGCCCTGGGTCAGTGACTGGCACTGGATGGTTTATGATATAACCGATCCAGAACTTGCTTTACATTATGCCAGCTTTAATATTCCTTTAATCGAAACACGAAACATCTGCTCCATGCTGGAACACCCAGTACTTGCACTAAACACCTGCGAACATGACCGATGATTATGACATTGCCATAATTGGTGGTGGCATACATGGTGCTGCCTGCGCTCACGAAGCCGTTTTATCCGGTTATAAAGTTGTTGTTATTGAACAGTATGAAAACCCTGGTCTTGCCACTTCAAGTAAATCCAGTAAATTAATTCATGGCGGTTTGCGCTATCTGGAAACAGCTCAGTTCAAACTGGTTCGCGAATGCCTGCATGAACGAGAGTATTTATTAAAAAAATATCCTGACCTTGTAAAACTAATTCCTTTCCATATACCTGTTTATAAAAACACAGGCCGACGACCCTGGCTAATCCGTTCAGGACTAATCTTTTATTCTTTGTTCAGTAAGACGCTATTTAAATGTATTGCAAAAGAAAACTGGCAGAAGCTGGATGGTTTGAAGACAGAAAATCTGCAGGCTGTATTTCAATATTATGACGCACAAACAGATGACCGCTTATTAACTCAGACAATAATGGCTGAGGCACAAAAGCTGGGCGTTGTATTAATGACAAATACAACATTTGAATCCGCCACTTATGATAATAAAAAATGCATATTAAACTATTCTAAAGATAATAAACAACAACAGTTAAAATCAAAAATTATTATTAACGCAGCCGGCCCATGGGTAAATCATGTTCTCAAAAAAATACAGCCCGAAACATCACAATTAAAAATAGACCTTGTTTTAGGTACTCATATTATTATTCCAGGCCAGTTAAAACAGGGCATATATTATTTAGAAGCCCCTCAGGATAAAAGAGCAGTATTTGTTATGCCCTGGGGTGATAGCACGCTGGTGGGCACAACCGAAGTTATTTTTAATGACTCACCTGAAAAAGCAGTACCACCAGAAAGTGATATTAAATATTTACTGTCTGTATATAATTATTATTTTAAAAATACACTCTCAAAAAACAATGTTATTGATGCTTTTGCGGGATTACGTGTCCTACCTGCAAGTGATAAAAAAGCATTCTCCAGACCGCGTGAAACAGTCATTCATCATAATACTGAAAAGCACCCTAAGATATTTACCATTTATGGTGGAAAACTCACGGCTCATCACGCCACAGCACAGCAACTCATGCAAACAGTGATTCCCTATTTGAAATAATCCCGCCTTTCTATAGAATGTCCAATATTCTCCCCCTTAACTATAGAAGCTAAATTATGAGTAAATTAGAAGCGCTAATTTTTGATGTCGATGGCACATTGGCCGATACCGAACGTGACGGACACCGCGTTGCATTTAATAAAGCATTTAAAGAGTTTGATCTAGACTGGAACTGGGATGAAGCACTCTATGGAAAACTGTTAGCCGTTACTGGCGGCAAAGAACGCATGGCTTTTTATTTAAAAGAGTTTAATACCTCATATCCCTCAGATGACAATACAGTTGAAATGATTAAAGAATTACACAAAGCAAAAACCCGTCATTACACTGAGTTACTGGCAACAGGTGAAATCCCATTACGTCCAGGTGTTAAACGATTAATTGATGAAGCACGAGAAAAAGGCGTGCGCATTGCTATCTCAACAACCACAACACCAGAAAATGTTACCGCCTTACTGGAACACGCACTTGCACCCGGATCATCCGACTGGTTTGAAGTTATTGCTGCTGGCGATATAGTGCCTGCAAAAAAACCAGCCCCCGATATTTATAACTGGGCACTGGAAAAATTAGACTTACCCGCAGAAGCCTGTCTGGCATTTGAAGACTCTAGAAATGGAATACTTTCATCACAGGGCGCTAATTTAAAAACCATCATTACGGTTAATGGCTACACTGAAAAAGATAACTTTGATGGCGCAATTATTGTTTTAGATAATATGGGCGAACCAGATAAAGAATTTACAACAATCAATGGTAATAATTTTGGTCACAGCTATATTAATCTCGACATGCTAGAAAAGTTACATAACGCATAAAATATACTGTTTAGATTATTTTAATTTAAAGCTAATTTTAATATGGTTTTTCAGAAAACAATTACTCTATCCACTTTAGGTCGAGGCACATCAAATATCACTCGACAGATTGAAGAAATTATTGGGCAGTCCAACATAAACATCGGACTGGTTAATATTTTTGTTCATCACACCAGCGCATCTTTAATTCTCTGTGAGAATGCAGACCCCACCGTGCGTAGCGATCTTGAGTATTTTATGGAAAAAATCACCCCAGATGGTGACCCCATGTATCAACATAGAGATGAAGGCCCTGACGATATGTCAGCCCATATACGAACAGTTTTAACAGACAGCAGTTTAAACATCCCCATTAGCGATGGAACATCTATGCTTGGTATATGGCAGGGCGTTTACCTGTGGGAACATCGCACTCACCCACATAATAGAAAAATAACCGTTACCATTTATGGCAAATAAGTCGTCCTCTTTTCATATGTTATTATATAATAAATTCTGGAGAACATCTTATGTCACAAGAAGCACCTCAGATAAAAAACGACCCTATGTACCGCATGTTAAGAGAAGGTAAAATTGAAGAATTTAACAAGCTAAAATCGAAAGGCGAGGATTGCGATTTAATAGGCGCAGATTTTCGGGGCGTTGATCTCACCGGGCTTAACGCTGATGGGCTTAATTTTAAAAACTGTTATTTTCGCATGAGCAACTTACGCGGCCTTGACCTTTCCAGTTGTAATTTAGAAGGAGCAAGTATTCATGGCGCTCAAATATCCGGCGCTTATTTTCCATTAGAACTTGAGGCAGCTGAGATAGAGCTTTCTCTGGAACACGGCACAAGACTGCGTTACAGAAAATAATATTTTTTAAAGTATAAATACCGCTTTATATTTTTACCTTTTATAATGCCTATTACAATTATTCAGATCACTGATACTCACATACATGATCAGGAAAATATAAGCTTTAAAAACACCTGGCCTGATATTTATTTAAACCGTATTATTCGGCACGCACAATATAACTTTAATGACATTGACTGTGCCGTAGTCACAGGAGACCTGACTCATGACGGTTCAGCTAAAGCCTGCAATAAACTTTCTGCTTCATTAAATTTATTTAACTGCCCTGTTTATGTAACGCTGGGCAATCATGATTCTTATCATGTAATTTCAGAAAATTTACTAAGTCACCATATTTCTATGCCTGAGCATATTTCTCTGCATCACTGGCAGTTATTATTTGCAGACAGTCATGTAGAGGGCAAAGTCAGTGGCTTTATAAATCAGTCAACCATTAAAAATATAAATCATTATTTAACAGAAAACTCTCATCCCACTTTATTATTTACACATCATCCTCCAATGAAAGCAAATAGCTCATGGATAGATAAAATAGGATTAGAAAATGGTGAAGATTTTCTACAGCAGGTTTCTAAACACCAACAACTTTCTATTATTTCTTTTGGCCATATCCATCAGCAATTTCATAAACACTATGAGCATATTCAATTGTATGGCACACCATCCAGTTGTGTGCAGTTCACACCATTAAGCAAAGAATTTTCTATTGACAATACTGACCCAGGCTACCGAGTCTTTAAACTTAATGACGATGGCTCATATAAAACCGAAGTTCTTCGCTGCTCTATGCAAATTAAAAAAATTATTTCAGGTGGCCAAACAGGCATTGATCGAGCAGCTCTGGATACAGCTATTGAACTGGCTATTCCTCATGGTGGCTGGTGCCCAAAAAACAGAAAAGCACTGGATGGGAAAATTGATGACAAATACAGGCTAACTGAAACACCATCTGAAAATTATTCTCAACGCACTCAATGGAATGTTAGAGATTCAGATGGCACTTTAATTCTTGGCTGGGGAAAACCCCATGGAGGAACAGCACTGACCTGTCAGCTAGCTGATAATATAAATAAGCCTTTATTTATTGTTGATTTATGCAAGCCTTTTTCTATTGATGATTTCAACTTATGGATCAAACAACATCAAATTGAAATACTCAATATTGCAGGCCCCAGACACAGTAAAGCCAAAGATATTTATGATAAGGCAAAATTTGCTCTTAAACAGTTCTTATGTGGTAAATAATCCCGACAGACTGCCTTGCGAAAACCAAATTGCTGAACCAGACTTGGGTTATGCAAAACACAACGACAACAGAATTTGAACACTTCCTGAAGCAACCAGACAATAAAATAAATCTGGCAAAAGGAGCACTACTGGTTGCCAAACTGGAGTACCCTGAACTGGATATTGAAAACTACATGGCACAGATTCATAGCCTCGCCGATGAAATTCGCCAGGATCTGGCCGACGATGCTGATGCAGGCGTCGTGCTTAATAAGCTTAACAAAGTACTTTTTGTTGATAATGGCTTTGAAGGTGATTCACAGCACTATTACGATCCCAAAAATTGTTTTTTAAATGATGTTATAGATCGTAAACTGGGTATTCCTATCAGTCTTTCTATTCTCTATATAGAACTGGGAAAAGAACTGGGTCTCCCTTTATCTGGCGTATCATTTCCCGGACACTTTCTGGTTAAGCTGGACATTGACGACGGCGCTATTGTGATTGACCCCTATTTTGGTGGCATATCTTTAAGCGAAGATGATCTGGAAGATCGACTACAGGAATTCTATGGCGACAAATTAAAGAAAAGTCACTTCTATGGCTTACTCGCCACTAGCAGCAACAAAGATATTATTACTCGCATATTACGCAACTTACGCAATGTCTACATGGATGACAAACACTATGAAAAAGCACTAACCATGGCCGACATTATGGTTAAATACGACACAGACAAAGCCGACGCTATAAAAGCACGAGCTTCAATATACGACAAACTCGAATGTTGCATCCCTGCAGTTAAAGACTACAAGCGTTATCTAAAAATCAATCCAGACAGCAACGATGTTCCTTTTATTCGAGAGCGCATTATTATACTTGCTGAAAATTGTCGGCATGTCAGTTAAGGCTATCATTTTCTTCAACATCCATAACTATTTATATTTCTCACATTTTTATTCTTTATATTTTTATTAATATTCTGAGTTTTTAGCCAACGTTAAACTGAATATTTTATGGCTTAACTGGCTCAGACGACACAAAAATAGTACCATTAAAAAATGAATTCAAAACAAGATCTCATTCGCCATTATCAATGGCTAAGACAATACGGCTATAACGACTCCCACAGCGGCAACGCCTCTATTCGTGATGGTGATAAATTCTGGGTAACACCAACAGGTGCCTGTGCAGACACTCTCGAAATTGATCACTTAATTGAATGCAAAAATAACATCATTGGCAAAGGCGCTTCACTGGATGCCACTTTACATTCTCTGGTATATCAAAAAAATAATAATGCATCTGCCGTGCTGCATAGCCATGGCGCTTATAGTGTTGCCATGACTATGAATGGGGAAAAATTTATTCCCCAGGATTTTGAAGGACAGTATTATTTTGATTACATTCCTGTTATCACTATTGCATATAATGAATATCTTGAAAAAGCAGCTGATACTGTTTCTGATATTTTAGCGGAGCATAAAGTAGTTGTTGTTCGCGGGCATGGCGTTTATGCCACAGCAGAAACAATGAATCTTGCATATAAATGGACATGCTCTTTTGAACTGTCAGCCAAAACCTGTTTTTTAGCCAGGCAGGCGGGCACATTAAAATAACTTATTTTTAATCGGTATGTATACTAAAAAAAACAAACCCATTGTATTATGTTTTTCTGGTTTAGACCCAACAGGTGGCGCGGGCATTCAGGCTGATATTGAATCAATCAATTCACATGATGCACATGCAGCCTCTATCGTCACCGCCCTTACCATTCAAAACACTCATAATGTTTTGCATTATGAACCCGTAGCCCCCGATTTAATTACACGACAGGCACATGCTGTTCTTGATGACATGGATGTAGCCGCAATTAAAATAGGCATGCTGGGCAACATTAATGTGACTGAAGCCATACATGATATCATTAAAAGCGCACCAGATATCCCAGTTATATTTGATCCTATTCTAGCCGCAGGTGGTGGTGCAGAATTATCTAAAGACACACTGATAGATGCCATAAACTTACTCATTGTGCCTTACTGTCACATTATTACACCCAATATTCCTGAAGCTATTTTATTAACAAATGAAAGCAGCAACGAACGCGCGGCATACGAGTTACTTAAACGCGGATCAAAATATGTATTAGTCACCGGCACACATGCACCGACTCAACAGGTTGAACATAATTTATATTATGAAGATAAGTTATTAACAACTATTGCCTATTCAAGACTGGATAATGAATACCATGGTTCTGGCTGCACACTAGCCTCCAGTATTGCAGCATTTATCGCACATAATCACGATCCACTGCATGCAGTTCATATTGCATTAGACTATAGCCATAGATCACTACAGCACGCACAGGCATTAGGTAATGGACAATTAATACCCAATCGAAGTTTTCGAACAAAATAATAATGAATAAAAATTTACACGGCCTTTATGCTATTACCGACTCTAATTTAATTCCTCATGAAAACTTTAATGAAAAAGTAAAACAGGCTTTATCAGGCGGCGCACGCATTATTCAGTATCGCGATAAATCACAGGACTCAGAAAAAAGATTGCAGCAGGCCAGCGACCTTAAAGAAATATGTATTCAACACAATGCCATATTAATTATTAATGACGACATTCAACTTGCCATCGATACAAATGCAGATGGCATACACATCGGCATAAAAGATATATCTTTAAATGACGCAAGAAAAAAACTGGGAAAAAATAAAATTATTGGTGTTTCATGTTACAACCAGCTAAAACTGGCACAGCAAGCAGAAAAAGAAGGGGCAGACTATATTGCCTTTGGCAGCTTCTTTTCTTCACAAATAAAACCAGAAGCAAAAACGGCAACTATCGATTTACTCATTAAAGCCAAACAACAACTTAAATTACCCATTTGTGCAATTGGTGGCATTAATACAGCCAATGCCTCATCATTAATACACGCGGGCGCAGATATGCTGGCCGTTATCAGTAGTGTTTTTGGGCAACAGGATATAACAGCATCCAGCTTAAAATTTAAAAATTTATTTAATTAATAATGACCCGCACTATTCAAGCTTTAAAAAATCATCATAAAAAATTAAAACAATGCAATCAGTGCCCTGACATGCTGGGAAAACCTGTTATCGGTTTTCCTGTCCTGTCAAAAATATTACTTATAGGTCAGGCTCCCGGCCATAAAGAATTAGAAATTCACAAACCCTTTGCCTGGACAGCAGGCAAGACTTTATTTAAGTGGTTTAGTGAAACAGGCATTGAAGAAGAAAATTTTAGACAACAGGTTTACATATCCGCAGTATGTCGCTGCTTTCCAGGAAAAAAACCAAAAGGGGGCGACCGAGTTCCCAGTACAGACGAAATAATCACCTGCTCCAACTGGCTTAATACCGAAATTAACATACTAAAACCTGAGTTAATTTTACCCATAGGCAAACTGGCTATTAGCCAGTTTCTGGACTTTAATAAATTAACCGAGGTTATTGGAACAAAGCACCGGATAAATATTAATAATAAAATGACTGATATCATTCCTTTACCCCACCCTTCAGGCGCATCCACCTGGCACAGAACAGAACCCGGAAAAACATTATTGGCTCAATCACTTAAACTGGTAAAAAAACATACCAGCTGGAAAAATTTATTAAAGACTGATTGATATTAAAAAACCTAATTTAAGAACTTTGCACAAACTTAACAACAACGGACTAAAAACCCACAGATTGTTTTAATAATGATTGAAAAACGTTTTACTAGTATCAAAAAATCTAAATTCGAGACTGTTCAAAATTCTGTGTCAGCATAACCGGTTAAATATCCAGAACGTTATCTAACCGACCTTCAAAATACACCGACAACTGGGACAAAGTCAAATTCCAATTATGGATTGGCATTGTCCATTTTTTTGATGCATTCTGGGTTCCCATATAAAGCAGCTTAAGCAAACTATTTTCATTTGGAAAAGCGCCTTTCGTTTTGGTTAATTTGCGGAACTGACGGTGAACCGATTCAATGGCGTTCGTTGTGTAAATGACACGCCTAATATCTTCTGGGTATTTAAAAAATATGGATAAATTTTCCCAGTTATTGCGCCATGATTTTATAACAATGGGGTATTTATCACCCCAGCGATTTTCA
Source organism: uncultured Thiotrichaceae bacterium (assembly GCA_964522445.1). Classification (GTDB taxonomy): domain Bacteria; phylum Pseudomonadota; class Gammaproteobacteria; order SZUA-229; family SZUA-229; genus CAZFUY01. Next base: position 24,644 of record CAZFUY010000033.1, read on the forward strand.
AGCTCATCCAGTTCCATTTCAGCGGCTTCTTTACTGACTGCTTTATAAACGGGTTTTAAATCAGCCATAAATGCTTTTTGATGTTTAGAAGCGACATACTTTAGCGAGTTTCGAATTTGGTGTATCACACAGAGCTGAACTTCCGTTTCGGGGTAAATGGTGTTAATTGCTTCAGGGAAGCCTTTTAAACCATCAACACAGGCAATTAATATATCGTTCAGGCCACGATTATTTAAATCGGTAAGTACCGATAACCAGAAGTTCGCACCTTCACTTTCGGATAAATACAAACCAAGTATCTCTTTTTTACCCTCTAGATTTAGCGCTAAAACCGTATAAACAGCCTTGCTTCCATAACGACCATTTTCTTTTACTTTGTAATGAATCGCATCCAGCCAAATAAAAGGATAGAAACTATTTAGTGGCCGCTGTTGCCATTGTTTTAGTTCGGGGATAAGTTTATCGGTAATACTACTGATCGTCGCATTTGAGACTTTTATGCCATACATGTCCGCAATATGTGAAGACATATCAGCATAGCTCATGCCCAAACCAAACATAGCAATAAGCTTACGTTCAATCTCATCAGTCAAATGTGTTTGGTGTTTTTTTACCAGCTGTGGCTCAAATGAACCTGATCGATCTCGTGGTGTTTGAAGATCAAAATTACCACTGGGTGACTTAATTGTTTTTGTTGTAAAGCCATTTTTACGGTTGGGTGCTTCAAATTCTTCAAGGTGTGTATCAAGCTCTGCTTTTAAGGCTGCTTCAGTAAGCTGCTTAATCAACGGCGTGAGTATGCCATCCTTTCCGGTGAGATCCTGGCCATTTTGTAAAGCCGCCAATGCTTTATTAAAATCAAATTCTTCAGACATGTATCATTCCTCTTATTTGCTATTGTAAAGAAATGACACAGAATTTCTAACACTCCC
>CAZFUY010000034.1:0-25393 GCA_964522445.1 uncultured Thiotrichaceae bacterium
AACCTACGACCTTCCCATGGGATATAAACCATGAGACCGACTACTCGTCGGGTTCATAAACCGAAGCCCCTTGCGGAACTAACCAATTATGAACCTGATATAAATTTGGTAGCGGGGGCAGGATTTGAACCTACGACCTTCGGGTTATGAGCCCGACGAGCTGCCAGACTGCTCCACCCCGCATCAACTGGCGTGGATATTACAGATTTCGGCTGTTCATTGCAAGATATAGATAGAAGAAAAAGCCCGATTAGAAAAAATATTTTTTAAATTAAAAATTAATCGCATAAGCTACAGACACCCCATGCGATAGAGCTATGAAAAAACAGAAATACAAACAGACATAAGAGCCGCAGGATATAAGCCCAACCCTAAAACAGCCAGGCCATTAGCACTTAAAGCAATTTGCATATCTGTGCTTTTTTCAATAGGTGATTCATCAACAGGTTTATCAAAATACATAACTTTAATAACACGTAAATAATAGAACACACCGATAATAGAAAAGAATACACCAACCAGTGCGATCCATAGCATATCAATATCGATAACCGCTTTAAGTACGGTTAATTTTGCCCAGAAGCCCACTGTGGGTGGCACACCTGCCATAGAGAACATAAGAATTAACATCATAAATGCAAACCAGGGACTGCGTTGATTCAGGCCTTTGAAATCATCCAGTTTTTCGGCTTCAAAACCAGCACGAGCCAGTAATATAATCATTCCGAAACCGCCCAGAGACATAAGCGCATACGTCAGGGTATAAAACATCGCGGCAGAATATCCATCTTTAGTGCCTGCCAGAATACCTAACATAATAAAACCAACATGCGAAATAGTTGAATAAGCCAGCATGCGTTTAATATTGCTTTGTGCGATGGCAATTACATTGCCTAAAGCCATAGACAGAACAGACAAAATAATTAACATGCCCTGCCAGTCTGTGTGCATATTTCCCATGCCTTCAACAAGCAAGCGCATAATCATGGCAAAGCCCGCAATTTTAGGCGCAGTAGCAATATAACTGGTCACAGTTGTTGGAGCACCATGATAAACATCGGGCAACCACATATGGAAAGGTACTGCACCAAGCTTGAATGACAAACCAATAACTATAAATACCAGACCGAATATCAGGACAATATTCCTTTCTTTTTGCTGTTCGATAGCAGCGGCCACTTCTTCAATATTAAGCGAACCTGTTGAACCATAAACCATCGATATACCATACAGCAGCATGCCCGATGCAATCGCTCCCAGAACAAAATATTTCATTGCTGCTTCTGAGGCATTGGGGTTTTTACGATCAAATGCGACCATGGCATAAAGTGACAGTGATAATAATTCAAGACCAAGATATAAAGACAGGAAGTGATTGGCCGAAACCATAATCATCATGCCTAAAAGGCCAAACAGACCGAGCGCATAGAATTCGCCTTTAAATATTTTTCTGTCTTTTAAATAATCACGTGAATAAATAAAAACCACGGCAACAATGGCGACAACAAAAAACTTCAGCACATCAGCCATCGCATCATGTACAAATAGACCATTAAATGCAGTCATTCTTTCGCCACCTGCATTAATAGCAATAACGACCAGCGTTATAACCAGTGTCATCTGTGAAAGAACATAGGTTATATTGCGATTTTCATCCGTTAGATAAACATCTACCAGCAATACAATGCAGGTCATGGTCAGTAAAAATATTTCTGGCCAGGCAAGGCTATAATTTAAAATATCGAGTGTCATAATTTTCTCAAAGTCTTTGTAGGAGCGGCTTTAGCCGCGATTTTTATCCTGCGGAACTATTATTCGCGGCTAAAGCTGCTCCTACAATTTTTTATACAATGTTTCTCTGTGCCATTACGAAGTACAGTAATAAGCGGTGTCTTACAATTTTGAATTAGCTACGTGCTGCAACAGATTATCCACTGAAGCATGCATCACATTAACAACTGGTGCAGGATATAAACCCAGTGCCAGTACTGCAATTGCCAGTGCTGCCATAATGACAAATTCACGTTGGTTAATATCTGTCAGCGCTTTCACATTGTCATTAGTGACTTCACCGTAGAAAACACGTTTTACCATCCACAATGTATAGGCCGCACCCAGAATCAACGTTGTTGCACCCAGGAACGCGAACCAGAAATTGGCTTTAAAGCTGGCGATAATAATCATAAATTCACCGACAAAACCTGAAGTACCTGGAAGCCCTGCATTAGACATTGCAAAAAACACAGCAAATGCAGCAAACACCGGCATGGTGTTTACAACTCCACCATAGTCTTTAATTTCGCGAGAGTGCATTCGGTCATATAAAACACCAATCATCAAAAACATCGCGGCTGAAATAAAACCGTGTGAGATCATTTGAATCATCGCGCCTTCAACGGCCAGTGCCGCGCCTGAAATATCTGTATTTGCAGGATTTGCCAGAATACGGAAAATAACAAACAGACCTAATGTTACAAAACCCATGTGTGCAATAGAGGAATAAGCCACCAGTTTTTTCATATCACTTTGCGCCAATGCGACAAAGCCAATATAAACCACAGCAATCAATGACATTGAAATAACTAACCAGTCTAATGAACTGCTTGCATCGGGTGTAATGGGCAAACTGAAACGTAAGAAACCATAACCACCCACTTTCAACATAATGGCGGCTAATATAACTGAGCCGCCTGTTGGTGCTTCAACATGAGCGTCTGGCAGCCATGTATGAACGGGCCACATGGGTACTTTAACGGCAAAAGCAGCAAGGAAGGCGAGGAATATTAGTGTCTGCTCCGTCATATCCAGTTTTAGCATGTGCATATCTAAAATAGCAAAACTGCCCGTACCTGTTTTAGTTGATACGTAATACATATAAATCATGGCAACCAGCATAAATACTGAGCCAAAGAAGGTATAAATAAAGAACTTAATGGTTGCGTACACTCTGCGAGGCCCACCCCAGACACCGATAATAATAAACATCGGAATCAACATGGCTTCCCAGAACACATAAAAGAAAATGGAATCTAATGCGCCAAATACACCGTTAACCAAACCTTCCATTATCAGGAAAGCAGCCATATATTGTGCGGGTCGATCTTTAATAACTTCCCAACCGGCTAAAATAACCAGAATAGTTGTAAAAGTCGTTAAGATAATCAATGGCATTGAAATGCCATCAACACCTAGATGGTAATTGATATTGTAAGCACTGATCCAGGAGAACTTTTCAACAAACTGCATGCTTGCAGTGCCTGTATCAAACTCGGTAAACAGGCCAAGACTTAAAACAAAAGTCACGATAGAAAAAATTAAAGCCAGACGGCGCGCACCATCAGCATTGCCTTTATCTCCGGACAACAGAACAACAATACCGCCAAGTATCGGTATCCAGACGACCAGGCTAAGTAAGGGCCAATCTGCAAGCATTATATGATTCCCAAATATTCTTTCGTTGTGTATGCGTTTTTCAACGCGAGGTCAAAAAACGAAAAGTTAATATAATCTATCCCTGAATATTACATATATCGGTAAGCCCTTACCGATCCAGTTTTCGCTAACAAAGCACTAAGACTCATTTAAAATCTTTATGCCTAAATAATTTTGCATCAAACAAATAAATACAATAAACCAATCAAACCAACAATCATTGCCATCGCATAGTGATACAACATGCCCGTCTGTATGCCTCGTGCCCAGCCTGAAAATAATGCAACGGCACGTGCTGAACCATTAATGATCCAGCCATCTATCAAAGTGACATCACCCGCTTTCCAGAAGGCTTTACCCAAGCCACGGCTGCCATCACCAAATACTTTAAAATAAAGTTCATCAATCCAGTATTTGTGGTCAAGCAGCTTGTATATAAATGCAAATTTGTCTTTTGCTTTTGCTGCAATTTGTGGATTTACCAGATAGATATACCAGGAAGAGATAAGCCCAGCCATTGCCAAAGCAAATGGCAGTGTGAAAATACCATGCTGAATCATTGCCCATGCACCATGGAAATTACCTTTCATTTCACCTAATACGTTGTGCGCTTCTTTTACATAGATTGCATTTGCAAAATAATCACCAAACAACATATTGCCGATAGTTAATCCGCCTATTAAGAAAGATGGAATAGCCAGTGCAACCAGAGGAACCCAGACAACTGCAGGCGACTCTTTCAAGTGTTCTTTTGTATGTTGATCCATACGCTCTTCACCGTGGAATACCAGGAAGAACATACGGAAAGAATAAAATGCCGTTACAAATACACCTGCAACAATCATTACATAAGCAAAGCCTGCACCTGCAATATTTGAATGGTGTACTGCTTCTATAATCGCGTCTTTAGAAAAGAAGCCTGAAAAACCTGGGAAACCAATTAACGCTAACGAGCCAACTAAAGATGTCCAGTAGGTAATCGGCATATATTTTTTCAGACCACCCATTTTACGAATATCCTGTTCGTGATGCATTGCGATAATCACCGAACCGGCTGCCAGGAATAACAAGGCTTTGAAAAATGCGTGAGTCATTAAATGGAACACAGCAGCAGAATAAGCAGATACACCTAATGCAACCGTCATATAACCCAACTGCGATAAAGTTGAATAAGCAACGACGCGTTTTATATCGTTTTGTACAATGCCCACCAGCCCCATAAAGAAGGCGGTAATAGAACCAATAATTAAAACAAAACTTAATGCTGTTTCAGAAAATTCGAACAGTGGTGACATACGTGCCACCATAAAGATACCCGCAGTTACCATGGTTGCGGCATGAATCAATGCTGAAATAGGTGTTGGACCTTCCATTGAATCAGGTAACCACACATGCAATGGAACCTGCGCAGATTTACCCATTGCACCTATAAATAATAAAATGCATGTTACCGTCATCACTGACCATTGCGCATCACCAAAGATACTCATAGTTTGGTTAGCTATTTGCGGTGCTTTTGCAAAGACCTCTACATAATCCAGACTACCGGCATACATAACAACCGCGGCAATACCCAGAATAAAACCAAAGTCACCTACGCGGTTAACCAGAAAGGCTTTTAGATTGGCATAAATGGCCGTTTCTTTTTTATACCAGAAACCAATCAATAGATAAGAAACCAGACCTACCGCTTCCCAACCAAAGAACAGCTGCATAAAGTTATTGGCCATTACCAGCATCAACATAGCAAAGGTAAATAAAGAAATATAAGCAAAGAAACGTTGATAACCCGGATCATCGTGCATATAACCAATGGTATAAATATGCACCATTAAGGAAACGCCCGTAACAACCGACATCATCATAACGGTTAAATGATCAATTAAAAATCCAACTTCAAAGCGCAGGCCATCACTCACCATCCAGGTGTAAACAGTTGCGTTATAAGTATCACCACCATTAAATACAATATGATTCAGTGCAATCAGCGACAGGATAAATGAAGTACCCACGCCTGCAATAGTCACTATATGTGAACCAGTGCGACCAATCTGTTTACCAAAGAAACCCGCCATAATAGCGCCAAACAAGGAGGCTAAAGGGATGGCTAAATATGTGTTTCCCATAATTAAATTACCCCTCCAGATTCTTCAGTTCAGCCACATTAATGGTGTGACGATTACGGAATAAAACAATTAATATTGCCAGACCAATTGCAGCTTCTGCTGCTGCTACTGTCAAAATAAAGAAAACAAAAACCTGGCCGGCTGTATCACCGAGGAAATGCGAGAAAGCAACAAAGTTAATATTCACAGCCAGTAGCATAAGCTCTATGCACATTAATATTATGATGACATTTTTTCGGTTAATAAAAATACCGGCTACACTAATGGCAAACATAATGGCCGCTAATATCAAATAACTGGATAAAGGAATCATTCTTTATCCTCCCCTTCTTCTGTAGCTGAAGCCATACTAACAATACGCAAGCGATCCTCTTTCATAACCTGAACTTGCTTACCTGGTGTTTGGTATTTAGTTTTAGGACGGCGACGCATGGTTAAAGCAATGGCGGCAATAATAGCCACCAGCAAAATCACTGATGCAATTTCAAAAGGATAAACATATTCAGTGTATAAAACTCTACCCAGTTCTTTGGTATTACTGTAATCCGCTGCATGAGCCGCTGGTGCTGAATAAACATCAAAGCCAAAGTTTTCAGGCCCTACGACTACAATCATTTGCACAACAAGAATGAGTGCGATACCAATTCCAACAGGTAAAAATTTAATAAAACCTTCACGCATTGCAGTCTGATTTATATCCAGCATCATCACCACAAACAGGAACAGCACCATAACCGCGCCCACATAAACAAGCACCAGCGTAATAGCTAAAAACTCTGCTTCCAGTAACATCCATACCGCAGCTGTAGCAAAAAAAGTTAACACTAATGACAGTGCAGAATGTACAGGATTACGAGCCGTTATAACGCGCAAAGCTGCCAGCAGCATAATGCTGGAAAAAATATAAAATACGATTTCTTGAAAACTCATTCTTTTTTATCAGCCTTAACTGTATTTACTGAATATTTCATTTCTGCTAAATCTCACCCGTCATTCCTGCATGCTTTTAGCAGGAATGACGAAGTAATTTTTACTTTTTCACTTAGCTATGCAGGTTGCTAACCTGCTAACTTTTAACCTTACCTGTACTTCGCATCAGCCGCTTTACAGGCTGCAATATCCGCTTCGTATTTATCGCCCACTGACAAAAGTTTTTCTTTAGTCATAATATTTTCACCACGATTCTCAAAGTGGTATTCAAAAACAGGTGTTTCAACTATGGCATCTACAGGACAGGCTTCTTCACAGAAGCCACAGTAGATACACTTAAATAAATCGATATCATAGCGCGATGTTCTACGTGTACCATCTTCGCTTTCTGTAACATCAATGGTAATCGCCAGTGCAGGACAAACAGCCTCACACAGTTTGCATGCAATGCAACGCTCTTCACCATTGGCATAACGACGCTGCGCATGCAGACCACGAAAACGTGGTGACATAGGTGTCTTTTCTTCTGGATACTGAATTGTTATTTTTCTTGCAAATAAATAACGCCCAGTAACAGACATGCCCTTAAGTAACTCAAGAAACATGAAGCTTTTTAAATAATGCTTTAATAGTCTCATGTATTAATTCCTAAACTGCCCATGGTCCAACCTGCATCACAACCATAACGGCTTCAACAAATAACCAGACAATAGTTACAGGGATAAATACCTTCCATCCTAAACGCATAATCTGGTCATAACGATAACGAGGGAAAGTGGCTCGCAACCAGAGGAACATAAAAATAAAGAACGATGTTTTTGCAAGGAACCATTGAATGCCATTGCCTAACAGTGGCACATCAATATCACCAAATGGCGATAACCAGCCACCAAAAAATAACAGTGAAGTTAAAGCCGCCACCATAATAATATTGGCATATTCAGCAAGGAAGAATACGGCAAAAGCCATGCCTGAATAATCTACGTGAAAACCTGCAACAATTTCCGACTCACCTTCTGCCACATCAAAAGGCGCACGATTGGTTTCAGCAACACCAGAAATAAAATAAACCACAAACAAAGGAAATAGCGGAATAAAGAACCAGCTACTCATGCCACCTGCCTGTCTGGCAATAATCTCACCCAGATTCAAACTACCACTGGCCATGAGCACACCCACTAATGCAAAGCCCATCGCAATTTCATAAGCCACAACCTGTGCCGCAGAGCGCAATGCACCAAGCAGCGCATATTTAGAATTAGATGCCCAGCCCGCAATAATAATGCCGTAAACACCCATCGATGTTAATGCCAGTATATATAACAGCCCGGCATTTATATCCGCCAGCACCATGCCATCATCAAATGGAATAACAGCCCATGCCGCTAGCGCAGGACCTATAGCCAACATGGGTGCCATTAAAAATAAAACAGGGTTGGAATTGGTGGGGATGATGATTTCTTTAAACATCAGCTTCACAGCATCGGCTATGGGCTGCAACCATCCTCTTGGACCTACTCGATTAGGGCCAATACGCACCTGCATGTAACCAATAACTTTACGTTCAAAATAAGTAACATAAGCCACACATAACATCAGTGGCAACACAATAAGGACGATATGAAAAATATGCGTTGCGGCAATTTGAATCCATTCTGGCAACCATTCCCAAATTGAAATAATAAAATCAATCATGGTTACACCTTCTCCACTTCAACTGAGGCAAAGGTTTCACCTAATGTCAGACTGGACTGCATTGCTGAAGAAATCCACACACAACCATCAGGAATACCTTCATCAATAACCAATGGGAAATAAGCGTGTGCGCTGCCCTGATTAACCTTAACTTTTTCAGAACCGGCAACAGATGATAGCTCTGCCTGCTTACTATTCATTCTGGCGACATCATGCTCGGCATCTTTAGTTTTTTGCAATGCTGTAGCACGACGCACAAGAACATCAATAGCATATAAAGGCACATCGCCAATACGTTGCAAATTACCGTTTAGTGATTTAATAGAAACAGATTGAGTACATTCAACTGAATTATTTAACTGAATATCCTGACACTGTTGTTTTAATTCTTCTTTAACATCCTGTGAAGACACATAGTCGAAACCATCGACATTAAATAAATTGCCAAGTACCCGTAAAATTTTCCAGCCTGGACGAGCCTCACCTTCGGCAGTGCTTATACCTTTGAAGCTTTGCCAGAAACCTTCGGCATTAACATAAGTACCCGATGTTTCTGTATAAACAGCAAGCGGCAGAATAACGTTGGCATAATCTTTTATGGTTTCCGTTACATAACTACTAACAGCAACAACAAACTCAGCCGCTTTTACTTTATTCAATGCGTCATTGCCATTGGCACAATCGAACTCTGGCTCGATATTAAATGTGAATAATGCTTTGCTTTGCATTTCAGATGCATTAGCACCCTGTGTATCAGTAGCAACACCGGCTGGCCCACGGTGTGGAACAGCACCTGCCAACCATGCACCTGCACTGTTGGCAGAGTCGGGTAAATAACCAAATATACTTTCAGTTGCCTTTGCAATGGCATCCGCCAGTTTACGAATAACCGATAATTGCGGATGATGATTTGCAATATCGCCAATAAGTACGGTTGATTTTTCTGCCTGTTTTAAACTTTCTGCAATTTGTTTATGAGCATCCGTTACTGTTGCAGTATTAATCACATCAGCAAGATGAGTCGCATCAGCAGCCACTGCTTTTGCAATAGCTGCCAGATCATTCAACATTGAACTAGAAACACATTCTGCTTCAACTGGAAAATGCCAGTCAAAGGCGCGAGGATTTACAAAACTAATTTTGCCATCTTTAAGCGCCGCTTTTCGTAAACGATGGGCAATCAATGGCTGCTCTTTACGAACATTTGAACCAATCAATAATGCTGCATTTAAGTTTTCAAGATCTTCAATATTTTGACCTAACCAGGGCATAACAGGGGCGATATCCTGATCTGAAAAATCAGTTTGGCGTAAGCGATGATCAATATTACCACTGCCCATACCGCGCATTAATTTCTGTAACAAATAATGCTCTTCTAAAGTCGCATTAGGTGAAACCCAGGCTGCACGTTGATCGGCACTGATAGCCTGCATGCCTTTAACCGCCTGCTGCAATGCTGTATCCCAATTGCATTCCTGCCATTCACCATCTTTTTTAATCATCGGTTTTGTCACGCGATCATCCGCATACAGCCCCTGATAACTAAAGCGATCACGGTCTGAAATCCATACTTCATTAATGGCTTCATTATCACGGGGCACAACACGGGTTACTTTGCCGCGCATGGTGTGAACAAATATATTTGAGCCAACAGAATCATGGGGCGCGATAGCAGGATGCTGAACAATTTCCCAGGCACGCGCACTAAAACGAGAGGGCTTAGCGGTTAATGCGCCCACAGGACAAATATCGATAATATTGCCCGACATTTCTGAATCAACGCTTTTCTCAACAAATGTGCCGACAAGCATACGGTCACCACGATCCGTTGCCCCCAGTTCACGCATGCCCGCAATTTCTTCACCAAAACGGATGCAACGCGTACATTGAATACAGCGTGTTAATTCTGTTGAAATAAGAGGGCCAATGTCTTTATCAAACACAACGCGTTTAGCATCAGTGTATTGAGATACGTCACCACCAAAACCTACAGAGACATCCTGCAATTCACATTCGCCACCCTGATCACATACGGGGCAATCTAATGGATGGTTAATTAATAAAAATTCCATTACAGATTTTTGTGCGGCTAATGCTTTAGGTGATTTGGTATGAACCACCATGCCTTCCATAATAGGTGTTGCACAGGCAGGCATTGGCTTGGGTGCTTTTTCAACTTCAACAAGGCACATGCGACAGCTTGCCGCTATAGATAATTTATTATGATAGCAGAAGCGTGGAATGGAAATTCCTGCTTCATCTGTTGCATTGATCAAAGTAGAGCCTTTTGCTGCTTTAAGCTCTTTACCATCAACCGTAAATGTGACTAATTCTTCTGTCATCTTTATCCGGCTCCGACCATGCTACATTTATGTTCAATATAGTATTCAAATTCTTCACGATAATGTTTTATAAAACTTCTTACTGGCATTGCTGCGGCATCACCTAATGCACAAATTGTGCGGCCTTCAATTTTACTGGCAACATCATCCAGCTTATCCAGATCTTCAGGTAAACCCTTGCCTTCAACTATGCGCGTTAGCATATGGTACAACCAGCCTGTACCCTCTCGGCAGGGCGTACATTGCCCACAGGATTCTGAAGAATAAAACCGTGAAAGACGGTGCAATACCTTAACCATATCGGTTGTTTCATCCATTACAATAACCGCACCCGAACCCAGCATTGAGCCAATTTTAGTAATGGAGTCGTAATCCATATTTGCTTCCATCATGATATCAGCAGGCACAACCGGCACAGATGATCCACCCGGAATAACGGCTTTTAATTTGCGACCATCTTTAACACCGCCTGCCATTTCTAATAAATCTTTAAACGGTGTACCCATATTGATTTCAAAATTACCAGGATTATTTACATGACCAGAAATTGAAAAACATTTTACGCCACCGGAATTTTCTACACCGAAGTTTTTAAACCATTCACCACCATTACGAACAATACTGGGAACAGAGGCAAGCGATTCAGTATTGTTAATGGTTGTTGGCTTACCATACAAACCCACATTGGCGGGGAAAGGAGGCTTAAATCTTGGTTGACCTTTTTTGCCTTCCAGTGATTCAAGCAATGCCGTTTCTTCGCCACAGATATATGCGCCTGCACCCAGGCTTGGATACAGATCAAAATCCACACCTGAGCCTAAAATATCTTTTCCTAAAAAGCCTTTTTCATAGGCTTCTTTTACCGCCTGTTCAAAATGCAAATAAGGCTCATCCATAAATTCGCCGCGCATGTAGTTGTAACCTACCGTTGCACCAATGCAGTAACCCGCAATGACCATACCTTCTACTAAGGCATGGGGATTAAATCTTAAAATATCACGGTCTTTGCACGTGCCCGGTTCAGACTCATCTGAATTACAGACTATATATTTTTGTACCGGCGCTGTGCGAGGCATAAAGCTCCACTTCAAGCCGGTTGGAAAACCCGCTCCACCACGACCACGCAAACCGGATGCTTTTACAATTTCAATAACGTCTTCGGGTGGAATTTTTTCATTAAGAATTTTTTTCCACGCTTCGTAACCACCTACTTTAAGGTAGTTTTCATAAGACCATTGCTGATCTTCAAATTGTAATGTTGCGTAGCAGACTTCGTTGGCCATGCTTACTCCAAACCATCAATAATCTCATCAACCTTTTCAGGTGTGAGATCGGTGTAATATTTGTGATTAACCTGCATCATCGGGCCACCCGCACAGGCAGCCAGGCATTCTTCTTCTACCTTCAGGTAAATGCGACCATCCGCGGTGCTTTCACCTAATTTAATATTCAGTTTTTTCTCAAGGTGATCGACAATAGTATCCGACCCCATCAACATGCAGCACACGTTAGTGCAAACAGCCACATTATGACGTGCCACAGGATTTAATTCATACATGGAATAAAAACTGGCGACTTCATAAACTTCTATTTTAGAAATCTCAAGATAATCGGCAACAGCGTCCATCAATTCAGTTGTAAGATAACCTTCATTCTGATGCTGCACTGCGCGTAATGCGGCAAGTACCGCAGATTTCTTTTTGTCGGCAGGATAACGCTTCAACCAGTCATCGATCTCTTCGATGGTGTGTGCGGATAATATATTTTCGTTGTTACTCATTATCTATCTATCTCACCAAATACTATGTCCTGTGTACCAATAACTGCAACAACATCCGATAGCATATGCCCGCGCGTCATTTCATCTATTGCAGATAGATGCGCAAAACCTGGCGCACGAATTTTCATTCGATAGGGTTTATTGGCTCCATCTGAAATCAGATACACACCAAATTCACCTTTTGGATGTTCGATAGCACCGTAAGCTTCGCCTTCTGGCAAACAGAAACCTTCACTAAATAATTTAAAGTGATGAATTAAAGATTCCATGTCCGCTTTCATTGCTTCACGTTTTGGCGGACCAATTTTATGATCTTCGATCATAACTGGTCCTTCATTTTTTCTTAGCCAGTCAACACATTGCTTAATAATACGATTTGACTGTCGCATTTCTTCCATACGAATCAGGTAGCGATCATAGGAATCACCATTTGTACCCACAGGAATATCGAAGTCCATACGATCATAAACTTCATACGGCTGCTTTTTACGCAAATCCCACTCGATACCCGAGCCGCGTAGCATAGGGCCTGTGAATCCAAGCTGTAATGCACGCTCAGGTGAAACGATACCAATATCAACCAGACGTTGTTTCCAGATACGATTATCCGTTAACAGAGTTTCATATTCATCAACATAACCGGGAAAACGATTGGTAAAATCTTCAATGAAATCCAGCAGACTACCGCTTCGATTTTCATTTAATTTATCGACTTCTTTTTTACTGTGCCATTTTGATGCTTTGTATTGCGGCATGCTGTCAGGCAAATCACGCGCCACTCCACCCGTTCGATAGTAGGTTGCATGTAAACGCGCACCTGAAACGGCTTCGTATATATCCATTAAGTCTTCACGTTCGCGGAAGGCATAAAGAAATATGGTCATAGCACCCACATCCAGACCATGTGCGCCAATCCATAATAGATGATTAAGCAAACGTGTAATTTCATCGAACATAACGCGTATGTATTGCGCACGTTCTGGTATTTCGATACCTAATAATTTTTCAACAGCTAACAAATAACCATGTTCATTACACATCATGGATACATAATCGAGACGATCCATGTAGCCAATGCTCTGGTTATAAGGCTTGCTTTCAGCCAGTTTTTCTGTGGCACGATGCAAAAGACCAATATGTGGATCTGCACGTTGAATAACTTCGCCATCCATCTCCAGAATCATACGCAATACACCATGCGCTGCGGGATGCTGTGGGCCAAAGTTCAGGGTGTAATTATGAATTTCAGGCATCAGCCTCACCCTCCTGTGTTTTTTCTTCTACTTCAGAATGTCGATTATCTTCACGAATAACACGAGGCACGAGCACGCGAGGTTCTATGCTGACTGGTTCATAAATAACGCGTTTTTTCTCAGGGTCATAGCGCATTTCAACATTACCAATAAGAGGAAAGTCTTTTCTAAAAGGGTGACCCACAAAACCATAATCGGTCAGGATACGACGTAAATCTGGATGACCTTCAAAATGAATACCAAATAAATCGAATGCTTCACGCTCAAACCAGTTAGCCACCTGCCAGATATCCATTACTGATGAAACCATTGGCATATTTTCATCTTCTGCATAACAGCGAACGCGAAGGCGCACATTATTTTTAACAGATAACAAATGAAGAACCACGGCAAAACGAGGGCGATCTGTATTTTTTTCTATTTCTTCATCACCAAAGCGTAAGCGCGCTTCCGTTTTTTCACTAACGCCCCGACTAAAACCGGATGAACTTTTGTGAGTATCCCATTCGGTATTACCGTATGCAGAATAATCTACGCCACATAAATCAGTTAGCTGTTCAAAAGATTCATCATCTCTAAGCTTTAGGCAAATATCATGAAAATCTTTGGCGGCAACTTCTATCGTTACTTCACCGACAGCCACTGTATTCGATTGCAATTGGCCTGAGTAAGTTTTTGCCAGCTTTTCAGATAATTTTTGAACTCTAGTTGTCATATTTTTTCTGGTCGATATTCTCTGATCGATAAGTTATCGCGCAATGGTACAGGTACGTTTAATTTTATTCTGCAATTGAAGGATGCCGTATATCAGTGCTTCTGCCGTTGGCGGGCAGCCGGGTATATAAATATCCACCGGCACAATACGATCACAACCTCGAACAACTGAATAGGAATAATGATAATAACCACCGCCATTGGCGCACGACCCCATTGAAATAACCCAGCGAGGCTCCGCCATTTGATCGTAAACTTTACGCAAAGCCGGTGCCATTTTATTAGTTAATGTACCCGCCACAATCATTACATCTGACTGGCGAGGACTACCACGAAAGACTACGCCGAAACGGTCAAGGTCATAACGCGATGCGCCTGCCTGCATCATTTCTACTGCGCAACAAGCCAGACCAAATGTCATTGGCCACATAGAACCGGTACGCGCCCAGTTAGCCAGACCATCTACCGTTGTCGTGACAAAACCTTTATCAAATTTGCCTTCTATTCCCATTCCAGAGCCCCTTTTTTCCATTCATAGATAAATCCAATAACCAGAATACCCAGGAATATACCCATGGCGACAATACCAAACAGGCCAATATCATTTAGCACTATGGCCCAGGGGAATAGAAATGCAATTTCCAGATCAAAAATAATAAACAGAATGGCGACCAGATAATAACGCACATCGAATTTGAGTCGTGCATCTTCGAATGCTTCGAATCCACATTCATAAGGAGAGTTTTTTTCGGCATCAGGTTTGTGTGGCGCTATACCAAAACCAAAGAATAGAACCATGAAAAAGCCTACAAACAGGCCAATAACCATAAAGATAAGTACAGGTAAATAATTTTCGAGCATTTGTTTTTTTATCTCACTCACTACAACTTATGTAGCAAGCTCTTATTTTATAATTAGAAAATGACTTTAGTCAAAAACCGATTAAAAGTCAGCCCTTAAAATCTATATCAATGTATAAGCTCGGTTTATTTAGGCGCTAATAGTAAACGACAGTTGTTGAATTACAAGTTTAATTTTATGGCAACTGTATTAGCGTTTGTTGATGAAGCTCAAGTTTTTTGCGACTACCTTAAACTCTTTATAAATTTGGTGCCGATGGCCGGAGTCGAACCGGCACAGCTTTCGCCACTACCCCCTCAAGATAGCGTGTCTACCAATTCCACCACATCGGCAAAGATCACGCCACAGAGACGCGGAGTTCACAGAGTTTTTTTATATATAAAGCATTCCTCTGTGAAATCAGCGCCTCTGTGGCAAATATTTTTTATCTTAAAATTTTACTCAGCAGGAATATCTGAGCCTGTTGAGGCAGGCGCTTCAACAGGAATATCTGCCGCAGGAACATCAGAAGCAGATTCGACTACTGGCACATCTACAGGAATTTCATCAACAGCATCAGCTGGCGCTTGCTGAATTACACTTTCTGAAACAACAGACTCTGTGACACTTGCTGGCGCTTCATGCTTTGATGCCAGATAAGCCAACGTTAAACTACTAATAAAAAAGCCTGTTGCTAAAATCGCGGTTGAACGACTTAAAAAGTTTGCAGCACCTGCCGCACCGAATACAGTACCTGAAGCGCCGCCACCGCCTAATGCCGCACCAGCATCAGCACCTTTGCCTCGTTGCAAAAGCACTAAACCAATAATGGTTAATGACAAAAAGACATGAACGACCAATAAAATTGTTTCCACTTGTTAACCCTTGCTTATTCAGCAGCAGTACAAATTGCCAGAAAATCTTCTGGTTTAAGCGAAGCGCCACCAATTAAGCCGCCATCAATATCAGGCTGACCAATCAGTTCTTTGGCATTACCCGGATTCATGCTGCCACCATAAAGAATACGTAAACCCTCAGCAACTTCGGCATTCAATGCCGCAATTTTACCACGAATAAAGGCATGAACTTCCTGCGCCTGTTCAGGCGAAGCGGTTTTACCTGTGCCGATGGCCCAGACAGGCTCATAAGCAATAACACCATCAGCTAGCGCTTCAACGCCTTCTAATTCAATAACTGCATCTATCTGACGTGAACACACGTCATTAGTAACACCTGATTCGCGCTCTTCTAGGGTTTCGCCGATACAGAAAACAGGCTTAATACCATTTCGACGTGCTGAAGCAAAACGCTTCGCAACCAGCTCATCAGATTCACCATATAATGCACGACGTTCTGAATGACCGATGATGGCATATTCACAACCAATGTCTTTCAGCATTTCACCGGAAATTTCGCCAGTAAAAGCACCTTTGTCTGCATCACAGATATTCTGCGAACCCACTTTAATGCCAGAATTAGCAGCAGCACCTGCCACACGAGGGATGTATACAGCAGGAGGGCATACTACAACTTCGGCTTTAGTCACCGCACCCATACCTTCTTTGATACCTGAGATCAATTCTTTAACTGAGTCACTGGAACCATTCATTTTCCAGTTGCCGGCTACCATTGGCTGACGCATATGCCTCTCCGATGTAAATTGTTAGTATTTTTTAAGGGGGCACAGTTTAATGGGGCTGGGGGTTTGTTGCAAGGTAAAAAGTCGTTGGTCATTCGCCAAAAGAGCACTGTTCTTTCTGCTTTTATATTTTGGCTTAAACCAACGACGAATGACCAATAACGTTCTTTAACTCGCCTGGGCGACAGATTCCGAAACCGCATCCGCAATTTGCTGTGCATAACTACGAACGGTTTTTTCTTCTTCACCTTCAACCATGACGCGAACTAATGGTTCTGTACCAGACAGGCGCAGCAATACACGACCACGGCCATCCAGTTTTGACTCTACATCTTTTACAGCTTCCTGCACTTTAGGCTCATCAATCGGGTTTATTTTAATGGGTAGCGGCAAATTGATTAAGATTTGAGGCATCATAACCATACCATCCAGTGCCTCTATCAAACTTTTACCTGATTCCGCCAGATAAGCCATTACCTGTAACGCTGAAACAATACCATCACCCGTAGTGGTTCTATCAAGGCAAATAATATGCCCCGAATTTTCACCACCTAAAGACCAGCCTTTTTCTCTAAGACATTCAAGCACATAGCGATCTCCCACATTGGTTCGTACAAATTCCAGCCCCAGTTCCTTAACAGCAAGCTCCAGCCCCATATTGCTCATCAATGTACCGGCAATACCTTTTTGCTCATCACCGGCAGCTATTCTGGCCTTGGCAATAATATAAAGTATTTCATCACCATCGATAATCTGACCCTTGCTATCAACCATCATTAAGCGATCTCCATCACCATCAAAGGCAATACCAATATCTGCCTTATTCTGCAACACAGCAGCAGCAAGTGTTGTGGGATGCGTTGAGCCACAATTTTCATTTATATTAAGACCGTCTGGCTTGTCACCAATCACAATGACATCTGCACCCAGCTCTGCAAATACATTAGGTGCTATGTGATATGTCGCACCATTGGCACAATCCAGCACCACACGAATGCCATTAAAATTAGTACCAATAGGGATAGTGGCTTTGCACGCTTCTATATAACGTCCCTGAGCATCTTCTACACGCTCTGCCTTACCCAGTTTGGCTGAGTCAACAGTTTCCATATCTGCTTCAAACATAGATTCAATTTCAGCTTCAATCTCATCGGGCAGCTTAGTGCCTTCGGCAGAGAAAAATTTCAGTCCATTATCATAAAATGGATTATGAGAAGCACTGATAACAATACCTGCAGAAGCACGTAATGTTCGAGTCAAATAAGCAATACCGGGTGTTGGCATAGGACCGAGTATGCGCACATTAACACCAGCAGCAGAAAGCCCTGCCTCTAAAGCCGCTTCAAACATATAACCTGATATCCGAGTGTCTTTACCAATAACCACCAGATTATCACCACGCCCCGCCAGAACACGACCTACAGCCCAGCCCAGTTTTAATACAGCTTCTGCCGTCATTTGACCTGAACCTACACGACCACGAATACCATCTGTTCCAAAATATTTTCTTGCCATTATATTTCCATCTGCTTGTTGTAGGAGCGGCTTTAGCCGTGATTTTTAGAAAAGATTAATCGCGACTAAAGCCGCTCCTACAATTGTTATCTTGATTTTTTAAACACATAAATTATACAGAGTTTAGTTGACTAACCTTTATAAATCATCACTGCGCACCTGCCATGGCTTTACATATCTTCAAAGCATCAACACTGGCTTTTACATCATGCACTCTAAAAATTCTTACACCTTTTGTAAATGCCAGAACAACAGCGGCAATGCTGCCATACAATCGCTCATTCACTTCTGCGTCCAGTATTGCTCCTAACATACTCTTTCTTGAAATACCTGTTAATAATGGCATTTCCATATCTGCAAACTCATCCAAATGTTTTAGCAAAGATAAATTATGACCCAGACTTTTTCCAAAACCAAAACCAGGATCTAAAATAATATTTTCTTTTTTAATGCCTGCCTGAATACAGACATTAACCCGTTGCTGCAAAAACTGTTTAATATCACTTACAACATTATTGTATTGTGGATTTTTTTGCATAACACGAGGCTCACCCTGCATGTGCATAAGACATACTGGCACATTTAGCTTTCCACATATATCTACTGCATTTTTCTCTCTAAGCGCATTTACATCATTTACCAGATTAGCACCGGCCTCTACTGCTGCTTCCATAACCTGGGGCTTACTGGTATCAATGGAAATGGCAATAGCAGATTGTTTTCGAATAGCGCCTATAACAGGAATAACACGATTAAGTTCTTCATCAGCTGAAACCGGCTGCGCACCTGGGCGTGTTGATTCACCACCCACATCAATAATATCTGCACCTTCTTCAATCATCTTTACCGCATGCTCACATGCGTTACTGGTAATATTAAAATGACCACCATCAGAAAATGAGTCAGGCGTAGTATTTAAAATACCCATGACCAAAGGCTGATCACTTAATAATAATTTCTGTATTTTATTCATTATTTTCTATTACCACCAACAAAAGAATCTCTTTCTATCAAAAACAGAAAACCCCACCATTTCTGGCAGGGTTTTATATTCTAAAAATCACAGGGTCGACAAGACTTAATGCTGGCTGGCTGGCCCACCAATAGAACCATCACCTTTATCATCTTTTTTCTTTTCTGATTTTTTATCATCAGCAGATGGTTTAGCTCTGTCATCATCATCCCAGTCTTTTGGGGGCGTTACTTCTTTACGATCCATTAACTGGCTAATCTGGCTAGCATCAATCGTTTCATATTTCATTAATGCATCAGACATGGAATGCAAAACATCCATATTTTCTTTCAGTAAAACTTCTGCTCGCTGATAATTTCGGTCAATAAAATCACGAATTTCTTCATCAATTACTCGAGCCGTATCATCCGCTATGTTTTTATGCTGCGTTACCGAACGACCAAGGAACACTTCTCCTTCGTCTTCACTGTAAGCAAGGGGGCCTAATTTTTCTGAAAGCCCCCACTTGGTCACCATATTACGAGCGATATCTGTTGCTCGCTCAATATCATTTGATGCCCCCGTGGTAACACTGTCTAAGCCAAAGATTAGTTCTTCAGCAATACGGCCACCAAACAAACTGGAAATCTGACTTTCAAGACGACGCCTGCTGTAACTGTAGCGATCTTCTTCTGGAAGGAACATGGTTACACCTAATGCTCTGCCACGTGGAATAATACTGACTTTGTACACCGGATCATGATCTGGAACCAGACGGCCTACAATAGCATGACCCGCTTCATGATAAGCCGTTAGTTTCTTTTCATCATCAGACATCACCATGGACTTACGCTCAGCGCCCATCATAATTTTATCTTTAGCTCGCTCAAAATGATCCATTTGAACGTCTTTGCAATTTTCACGTGCAGCGAATAAAGCGGCTTCATTAACCAGATTTGCCAGATCAGCGCCTGAAAAACCAGGCGTACCACGTGCAATCAATGATGGCTTCACATCATCTGATAATGGCACTTTACGCATATGCACTTTAAGAATTTGTTCTCGACCACGCACATCAGGCAATGGCACAACCACCTGACGATCAAAGCGACCTGGGCGTAATAATGCTGGATCTAATACGTCGGGACGGTTAGTTGCCGCAATTACTATGACGCCTTCATTCCCTTCAAAACCATCCATTTCTACCAATAACTGATTCAAAGTCTGCTCACGTTCATCATGACCACCGCCCACACCAGCACCACGATGACGACCGACTGCATCAATCTCATCAATAAAGATAATGCATGGCGCATGCTTTTTGCCCTGTTCAAACATATCGCGTACACGAGACGCACCGACACCCACAAACATTTCAACAAAATCAGAACCTGAAATAGTGAAAAAGGGCACTTTTGCTTCACCGGCTATTGCCTTTGCCAGCAAGGTTTTACCCGTACCTGGTGAGCCGACCATCAATACGCCACGAGGAATCTGTCCACCCAGCTTCTGAAATTTGCCGGGATCACGCAAAAACTCAACCAGCTCAGCCACTTCTTCTTTAGCTTCTTCAACACCGGCTACATCTGCAAAGGTCGTTTTAATCTGATCTTCACCCAGCATGCGCGCCTTACTCTTACCAAATGACATGGCACCGCGACCACCGCCACCGCCCTGCATCTGGCGCATAAAGAAAATCCAGATACCAATTAATAACAGGAATGGAAACCATGAGATAAAGATATTCATCAGCAATGATGGACGCTCTGGAGGCTGAGCATTGATTTCAACATTATTTTCCAGCAAATCACCAATCATGGCGCGATTATCAGTCTCAGGACTATACGTTTTAAAGGCACCACTGGAGCTAGTTTCACCAAGAATTTCACGACCATCAATGGTCACCTTCCGCACCATTCCATCTTTTACTCGCTGAATAAAGTCAGAATAGGCAATGCTATTGGATTTAGCTGTTTGCTGGGAGAAATTACTAAACACAGAAAGGAGAATGACCGCAATCACACCCCAGAGAATTAAATTTTTTACAAGATCGTTCAAAGCTATATCCCGAATTAGACAAATTAATTAAATAGTTACTACACAGACCACTAATGTACCAGAATATCAGCCTTTAAAGTCAGTTGCCAGCATGTAAACTTCACGACTACGGTCACGAGAAGCTCTGGGCTTACGCATTGCAACACGACCAAATTGATCTCTTACCTGTTTCAGGTAGCTATCAAAACCTTCACCCTGAAACAATTTGACCAGCAAACCACCGCCAGGTTTCAAAACCTGTTGAGATAAATCCAGCGCCAGTTCAGCCATATACATCGCCCGTGGAATATCCACAGCCTGTTGTCCACTCATATTGGGGGCCATATCAGAAATTACAAGGTCTGGCTGAGAATCACCTAAGGTATTTAACAACTGCTGAAACACTTCATCTTCAAGAAAATCACCCTGAATAAACTCGACATGCTCCATTGGATCCATAGGTAATATATCCAGAGCAATAATTCGGCCTTTACCTTTCAGTTTTCTAGCTGCATATTGTGACCAGCCACCGGGTGCTGAACCCAAATCAATAACAATTGTTCCAGGTTTTAATAAGTGATCTTTTTTATCAATTTCTTCCAGTTTATAAACAGCGCGTGAACGATAACCATCCTGCTGAGATCGTTTTACAAATTCATCATCAAAGTGCTCTTTAAGCCATTGATTACTGCTTTTACTTCGGGACATTTACGATACTTTATGCTGCAATGATTTTTCTTTTACTTTGGATAAAAACTCTAGAATAAAGACTACAAATATTGCTAAAAACAATCCTGCAACTAATGACACTACAACAATCAACTTTCTTTTAGAGCTTACAGGCTTTAAAGACTGCATGGGTGGGGTCAATGATTGTGTCTCTCTTAATCCTTTCAGTTTTAAAGAGTACCCCTGTATTTCCTGCTGTACTTTTAAAATTTGATTATTATGATCCAGCTTTATTTTAGATAGTTGTATTTCCAGACCTTTATGATTTGCTAATAATTTTTGCAGACTATGTTTATTGTCTATATCCAGCTTCTGTAAATTATTATTTACATCAACAATCAATGCCCGCTCATAAGTCTTCATGCGCTTATTTTCTTTAATTTGGTTTTCCAGTTTTTCACGTAAGTTATACTGTTTAATATAAAGCCGCTCTTCCAGTCTTGCCAGACGATCTCTATTACTCTGTATTTGATTATCGATTAACAACATAGTCATAGCACCAGGACCAGTACTTATATTTTTTGCTGTTTCTTTACGATTTTTTAGCTCATTGGTAATTGTTTGTGCTAAACCAGTTATTTGTGTTTCAAGCAAGCTATCAACATCAGCTAAACGTTTTAATTCAGATGATAGTTGTTTTGCTTCATCGTCTAATGAACTCAATTTATTTTTATGACTGGCAATATCAGACATAAGCTGCTGCTTGGCAACTTTAATTAAACGCTCATCTTTTAATTTTTCTATGCTTATTTTTGAATCAAGCAAGCTTTGTTGTATAGAATTTAACTTAGTGGTTAATATCATTGGATTTTCTAAATCAGAAAGTGCTATTTCCGCTCTCTTCAACAGATTTTTATACTCACCTTTTGTTATATCTATAGAAAGCTTGTGATCTTTCCTTAAGCGCTCAATTATCCGCCTAATGACATCTAGATGTATGTCGCTATCCTCCTCAACCCCTTTAGACTCAAGAATAATAAGACTACTATTTTTGGGAATACGTGCACTAATATCGGGATATTTTTTCAAGGATGGGTTTTCTTTAAGATAAGCATACTGCACAGATGGAATATAACTTTCTGTAAGTTTTGACAGAGCATTTTCTGGAGATTCAATAGATTCAAAATGCTGTTTGCCACCATCACTGACCATCATCGCACCAATCTGTAATGTTGCACTGTAGTTATATAAAGTAGGTTTAGACATAGCATAAAAAACGCCCAATAACATAGCAGCAAACACTATAGACATTAATATTTTTTTATGCTTTGTAAGCACCAGCCATAAATCAATCAGGCTAATATCATCATAGACGGGGTCAACTCTTACTAACTGAATTGAATCCTGATCTATTTCATTTTTATTTAGAACATGGATTTTTTGTTGGCGTTCTTCATTTATCATTATTACATCCTATGTATATCTCTTATTTTATATGTCCGTGCCCATTAAATATGGAGGAGGTTTAGCACACCCTGACTAAACACGACAATACACATACTGATTTATTTATCACATCACATCTATTCTAGGGTAAAATATGCAATTAATCCTGACTTAATTTAATAATTATCACACATAATATCTATGCATCTAACAAAAAATCAGCTCAAGTCTCTTAAGAATCTGGCTCACCATTTAAAACCAATTGTTACCATTGGCCAGAACGGTGTCACCGAAAATGTCATGAATGAGATAAATATCGCTCTGGATTACCACGAACTGGTAAAAATAAAACTATCTGCAGGTGATCGTGAGGATCGCCAAAAAATGATTCAAATGCTTTGTGAGCAGACAAAGGCCGATAAAGTACAGAGCATTGGTAAAACGCTAACTTTATTTCGGCGCAATCCTAAAAAACCTAAAATTGAGTTATAAGTCGCAAGAGTTACGACTTATATATAATGAACTTCAACAATCTCCAGACTACGGCCACCACCTGGGGTCTTTACCTCAGCCACATCACCTTCCTGTTTGCCAATCAAAGCTCTTGCTATCGGTGAGCCTATAGAGATCATATTGGCTTTAATATCTGCTTCATCTTCACCCACAATCTGATAGGTTATTTCATCACCAGTTTCTTCATCGACCAGATCTACCGTTGCACCAAATACAACTTTGCCATTGGCATTTAATGTGGTGACATCAATAATCGTGGCATTACTTAACTTGGCTTCGATTTCTTTAATTCTGCCCTCGCAAAAACTTTGTTGTTCACGCGCTGCATGATATTCGGCATTTTCTTTTAAGTCGCCGTGCTCACGTGCTGTAGCTATAGATGCAATAATACGGGGGCGATCTTCAGATTTTAATTTTTTTAATTCTGCTTGCAGGTTATCTGCACCACGCACCGTTAATGGAACTTTATTCACTGCAAAATCTCCTTATGTAGATCCTGTAAACGATTAACTTCATTTTCTGACTGATGATATTGCAGCGCCAGGCACGTTGCTCTTGCTCCTGCCAGAGTGGTTGTATAACTAACCTTGTGTTGCAAAGCCGCTGCACGAATAGTAAATGAATCGGCTATGGCTTTTTTACCTTCCGTTGTATTAATGATTAAATCAATCTCATCATTTTTTATCATATCCACAATGTGTGGGCGACCTTCAAATACTTTATTAACCTGCTGACACTCAATGCCATTCTCTTTTAATTTTGCTGCCGTACCTCTGGTCGCTACTATATCAAAACCCTGGTCTATTAATTGCTGTCCAATTTCAGCAATATGATTTTGATCACGTTCACGAACACTGACAAACACGCGGCCTTTTTCTGGCAAATTTACACCCGCGCCTAATTGCGCTTTTGCAAAAGCTTCTCCAAAACTACGGCCCACACCCATAACCTCACCAGTAGATTTCATTTCTGGACCTAACAGGGGATCAACACCGGGGAATTTCACAAATGGAAATACTGATTCTTTTACTGAATAATAGTCGGGCACAATTTCCTCAGTAAAACCCTGCTGTTGCAAAGAAATACCTGCCATGCATCGTGCAGCAACTTTCGCCAATGGCACACTGGTAGCTTTTGAAACAAAGGGCACAGTACGTGATGCGCGAGGATTAACTTCCAGCATATAAATTTCATCACCCTGAATAGCAAACTGAATATTCATCAAGCCCACTACCTGCATTTCTATAGCAATTTCTCGGGTTTGCTGACGCAGTCGATCCTGTATTTCTTTTGATAAACTGTAAGGCGGCAATGAACAGGCTGAATCGCCTGAGTGTACACCGGCCTGTTCAATGTGCTCCATAATGCTGCCGATTAAAATATCTTTACCATCACAAATTGCATCCACATCGACTTCAACTGCATCATCCAGGAATCGGTCTAATAACACAGGCGCATCATTGGAGACTTGCACGGCGGTACGCATATATATTTTAAGGTCCGCTTCATT
>CAZFUY010000035.1:0-25313 GCA_964522445.1 uncultured Thiotrichaceae bacterium
AATATGCAGCCAGTTATGGACTTGCGTAAAAAATATCAGGAGCGTTTTGAGAAAAAATATGGCGTTCGTTTGGGCTTTATGTCGCTATTTATAAAGGCAACAATTGAAGCATTAAAACAGTTCCCTGCGGTTAATGCATCTATTGATGGTAATGATGTTGTTTATCATGGTTATTTTGATATTGGTGTGGCCGTGTCATCGCCACGAGGTCTTGTAGTGCCGGTTATTCGAGATGTAGATCAAATGAATATGGCAGAAATTGAACTGGCAATTGCCGCCTATGTAGAAAAAGCAAAAAATAATAATATAGCTATTGAAGATATGTTGGGTGGAACTTTTACCCTGTCTAATGGTGGTGTATTTGGTTCGTTATTATCAACGCCAATATTAAATCCGCCTCAGAGTGGTATTTTAGGTATGCATAAAATTCAACAGCGCCCCATTGTTGAAGACGGTGAAATTGTAGCAAGACCAATGATGTATTTAGCTTTGTCTTATGATCATAGAATTATTGATGGCAGTGAAGCGGTGCGATTCCTGGTGACTATAAAAGACTGTCTCGAAGATCCTGCGCGAATGGTTATAGGAATATAAAATCGGGAATATAAAACCGGAATATAAGATTGGTAATATAAAATCTCTGGATAAAAAAATGTCAAAAAAATATGATGTGGTAGTTGTTGGTGGTGGCCCTGCTGGTTATGTGGCAGCAATTCGTTGTGCTCAACTAGGTTTAAATACAGCCTGTGTAGATAACTGGGTTAATGCATCAGGTAAATCTGCATTAGGCGGCACCTGTTTAAATGTGGGATGTATTCCTTCCAAGTCATTACTTGAATCGTCAGAATTATATTCACGTTGCCAGAAAGGTCTGGCTGAACACGGTGTTAAGGCAAAAGGCGTAAGTCTTGATCTTGATGCCATGATGGCGCGTAAAAATAAAATTATTACAGAACTAACTGCTGGTATCGAAGCTTTATTTAAGGCAAATAAAATTGACTGGATTCAGGGAAGAGGGAAACTGCTGGCCAATAATAGAATTGAAGTAACACCCAAAAATAATAAAACAGATATTATTGAAACAGAAAACATTATTCTTGCAACAGGTTCATCGTCTGTAGAAATACCCAGTGCGCCTTTAAATAATGAATTGATTGTTGATTCAACCGGTGCATTATCTTTTACAGAAGTACCAAAACGTTTAGGTGTTATTGGTGCAGGTGTTATTGGGCTGGAACTCGGAAGTGTCTGGGGAAGATTGGGTTCAGAGGTGGTTATTATTGAGGCACAGGATTGTTTTCTGCCGATGGCTGATGATGCAATTGCCAAGGACTCTATGCGTACCTTTAAAAAACAGGGCATGGATATTCGTTTAAATGCTCGTTTAATGAAAACAGAAATAACAGGCAAGGGTAAAAAACAGCAGGTTGTGGTTCACTATCAGGATATTAAAGGTGATCATAAAGAAATTTTTGATAAATTAATTGTAGCCGTTGGCAGAAAGCCAAACAGTGACAATATATTTGATGAAGAAGCAGATCTGGATTTAGATGAGCGTGGTTTTATTCACGTTAATGATCAATGCGAAACATCACTGCCGGGTGTATATGCCATTGGTGATGTTGTGCGCGGCCCCATGCTGGCACATAAAGGTTCTGAAGAAGGCATAATGGTGGCAGAAATAATTGCTGGCAATCATGGCGAAGTTAATTATGATTTGATTCCGTCTGTTATTTATACTCATCCCGAAATTGCCTGGGTAGGTAAGAATGAGCAGCATTTAAAAACAGCAGGTGAGAGTTATAATGTTGGCATTTTTCCTTTTGCAGCAAGTGGCAGGGCGCGAGCATTAGGTGATACCACAGGTATGGTGAAAATATTATCGCATGCTGAAACAGATCGTATATTGGGTGTTCATGTTTTTGGACCCCAGGCATCTGAATTAATTGCGCAAGCTGTTATTGCTATGGAAATGGGCGCAAGTTCTGAAGACATAGGTTTAACCATGTTTGCGCATCCAACATTATCGGAATCAATGCATGAAGCGGCACTGGCTGTAAGTGGAAGTGCGATACATATAGCGCAGAAAAAGAAGAAGTGATTTTAGTCCATAAATAAACGCAAAAATATTTTGTCTTTTTATTCGCAGTGGCGGAGTAATAACAATGAATTTACATGAATTCCAATCCAAACATTTATTTGAAAAATATGGCATGCCAGTACCGAATAATCGAGTGGTTAGTTCTGTTGCTGATGTGCATGCAGCAATTGATGCGCTGGATACTGATAAATGGGCGGTTAAGGCGCAGGTGCATGCAGGTGGCCGTGGTAAAGCAGGCGGCGTAAAAATTATTGATAAAGTGGATGATGTTTCTCATTTTGTGGGCCAAATGCTAGGCACAAATCTGGTGACCTTTCAGACAAATGCGGATGGTCAGCCCATTCATCATATGCTCATTGAAGAAACCTGTAATATTGATCGAGAATTATATTTAGGTGCAATTATTGATCGTGCAACACGCCGGGTTGTTATTATGGCTTCGACTGAAGGCGGTGTTGAAATTGAAAAAGTAGCAGAGGAAACGCCAGAGAAAATTCTAAGAACAACAGTTGATCCCATGCTGGGGTTAATGCCGTATCAATGCCGTAAACTGGCATTTGGTTTAGGTCTGGAAGGTAATCAGATAAAACAGTTCACAAAATTATTGTCAGGTCTTGCAAAATTATTTATTGATAAAGATTTAAGTCTGGTAGAAATTAATCCGCTGGTTGTCACCAAAGAAGGCAATTTATTATGTCTGGATGGAAAAATAAATGTTGATGATAATGCTTTATACCGCCAGCCAGATTTAATGGAAATGCGAGATTCGACTCAGGAAGATGAAAGAGAAAATCGTGCTAAGGAATGGGATCTTAATTATATTGCCTTAGATGGCAGTATTGGTTGTATGGTAAATGGTGCGGGTCTGGCTATGGCAACTATGGACTTAATTAAGTTGCATGGTGGTGATCCCGCAAACTTTTTAGATGTCGGTGGTGGTGCGACCAAAGAACGCGTTGCTGAAGCGTTTAAAATAATTTTATCAGATGGTAATGTAAAAACGGTTTTAGTTAATATTTTTGGTGGCATAGTGCGTTGTGATTTAATTGCAGAAGGTATTATAGGTGCAGTTGAAGAAGTGGGCGTTGAGATTCCCATTGTTGTTCGGCTTGAAGGAAATAATGCAGAAACAGGCTCTAAAATTTTACAGGGAAGTGGTTTAAATATTATTGCGGCACAAGGTTTAACTGATGCTGCACAAAAAGCAGTTGCAGCAGCAGGAGACAAATCATGAGTGTTTTAATTAACAGTGAAACAAAAGTTATTTGTCAGGGGTTTACTGGTAAACAGGGGACTTTTCATTCTGAGCAGGCCATTGCTTACGGAACAAAAATGGTGGGTGGTGTAACGCCAGGAAAAGGCGGTCAAATGCATCTGGATCTGCCGGTATTTAATACAGTAAAAGAAGCAGTAACCAATACAGCTGCAACAGCCTCTGTTATTTATGTGCCCGCCCCTTTTTGTAAAGACTCAATTCTTGAAGCAGTTGATGCGGGCATTGAACTTATTGTCTGTATTACAGAAGGTATTCCAACACTCGATATGATGGAAGTAAAAATTGCTGTTGATAATGCAGGCACACGATTAATTGGCCCTAACTGTCCGGGTATTATTACCCCTGATGAATGTAAGATTGGTATTATGCCGGGTTCAATCCATCAGGCTGGTAAGGTTGGTGTAGTTTCAAGATCGGGCACATTAACTTATGAAGCAGTAAAACAAACCAGTGATTTAGGTTTTGGTCAGAGTACCTGTATTGGTATAGGTGGTGATCCAATTCCGGGAACTAATTTTATAGATTGTTTGCAGCTGTTTGAAAATGATCCGGAAACAGAAGCTATTTTAATGGTGGGCGAAATTGGTGGTACGGCAGAAGAAGAAGCTGCCGAATTTATTCAGACTAATGTTAGTAAACCAGTGACTGCGTTTATTGCTGGGGGTACTGCGCCAAAAGGAAAACGCATGGGACATGCCGGTGCAATTATTGCAGGAGGCAAGGGCACGGCTGAAGAAAAATTTGCTGCACTTGAAAAAGCCGGTGTTAATACGGTGAGATCGCCCGCTGATCTTGGCAAAGGCGTGGCTGAAGCAACAGGCTGGAAATAATTTTTATGCAGGGGATTGCGAGCTAATGCTCGCGCCTGCAATAGAAATATTTTTTCTATAAATTTTAAAGTAAATGAAAGTCTTCAAGTTTTATGTATCGTGTATCATCGCATGAGAACGCAAGTCCAATATAACCATTCATTATATTAATCGATGCATTGCGTAGCTCACTATTGTTAGATTGCTCCCTTAATATTTTCAATGTTTTTAGAACAGGTAAAACCTGGTCTTTCTTAATGCAGGTGTGTAGCTTTGATTCCAGTGAAACAAAGTGGCGCATAAAATCATCCGAGAAAATTTCTTCTGCATGGTATATTTGATAGCTGTAGGGGTTGTCAAATGTCCAGCAAATAAGTTGGCTGCTGGCAAAGTGAATGGATAGATGAAACACACCTTTGTTAAGGATTAACTTCCTGGCGATATCAATAAGCTCATCAAGTCGGTCATCAAAATGATTTGATGCTGCTCTAGCTTTTGGAAAATATTTTGGAGTGTGATGTGGCGGTGTTTGCTTGTTTGCAAACACGATATTATTCGTCTGCATGTTTGTTCCTTAAGTATTAGTTATCTTAAATAACTATTTTAAGGAAAAATATGACAGAAAAATGACAAATCACCTCTGTTTTGATGAATTATTGTTGCTTTCTCTCATACTGGTTTTTGCTTCAAGGGCAAATTTATTCTTTAGTGACCTCAGGAAGGTTTCTATATCATTGGAGTGACCTGTAAAGAAGTGGGCAATAACGCGGAAGAGGAAATTATGTATTTCATCTTCCTGAGTGACTTTTAGCGTTATTCCTTTTTTATTGTAATCTGTGTCAGGAATTATGTCATAAGTACGCCTGTAGTTGACATCCATTGTGTTGTCATCCGTTTGTATAACAAGCTGAACATTAGGAGAATGTTCAATGATAATAAAAGGTACGGTATTGCCATCTGCATCAACCTCTTTCCATGACTGATAACCACCCTTTTCGGGTAGTTCTTTTATGGCGTAGACATCTTCGTGCCATTCTGGATACTTGTCATGCTGAATAATAGTAAACCAGATTTCAGGCGCTGTTTTATTATAATGTTCACTGATGCTAACAGTATGTTTTATAGGAATAGTGTAGCCATACCATAATATTAGACTGATAAAACTGGTCAGTAATGTAAAGATAATTAAAGTACGCTTCATGATTTCTAATTTAGATCCCTATTCAATTGGTCCAATATTTATACCCAGTGATAAACGCATATCCTGGCTTTTATTTTCAGTTACTTCGTGAATTATGTCAGGTGGGAAAAAGGCAAACATGCCTTCTTCTGGCTCAACTGTTGTTGTAAATTGCTTATGCCTCATTATTAACTGGCCAGATTGAGGCGGTATTCGCACATAGTATACAGCAGATAGCAATTCGTCGTCGTCATCATGAGTATGCGCTGTTGTTGAATGGCCTGGCCCCATGCCATTAAACCAGAGGCCTGCTTTAAGCTGTGATACGGGTTTGTTAAGTATTTGAGAGGCAAAATTAATGACCTGTTCCAAAACAATGTGTTTTTCCGGAATTCTATTTCCATCAATATAGATATTTTCATAGCGGCCATCGAAGAAGTGGCTGCGCTTGATATCTGTATCATTCATGTGATCCACAAAACCATCAAATAATGCTTTGTTCACTGAGTCGGCGTTGTCAATTTTTGCTGAGTATAGTGTGGGGTGCTGTAATAAATTCATTTCATTAACCTGTATTTTGTGATATTTCGTATGACATAATATCAACCAGTTCATAATGATAGCGAGTCTGATGGAATGATTTCCAGCCGCGTTGAGCATAAAAATCATACTGATCCGGGGTAAATAGAAACAGTCTGTTGTATCCCAGCTGTCTGCACTGGCTGATTATTTTTTTAATTAAGGCTGTTGCTACGCCCCGTTTTCTGTATTCGGGGGCTACAAAAACACTGGCAAGCCAGGGACCATAGTCTGCATAGTCTTCCATGTCATTGTCAACAAGACTGGCTGACCCCATAAGTTCATTATTAAGCAGAGCAACGCAGGTAGTAGGAATATGCGCTCTGGCGGGGTGGTCTTTCATAAAATTTATGCGTTTCTGAGTTGTTAAATGTGGGCTGATATTAAACCAGTGGTTCTGCTGCCATAGGGCTAAGGCAGGAATATGTTGCTGATGATTAGCCAGGTAATCTATTGATATTGATTTCATCTGAATAGTGTAAAATAAATGGCTGTAAAAGAAACCATTTCAACCGCTTATGTCTGATAAATTAAACCAGGATGCGCTTTATGCCGAGCCTAGAGAAGCAATAACCGATTTTGTTTTTGACAGGTCTGTGGTGCGTATTTTTAAAGATATGATAGGTCGTTCAGTGCCAGGTTACAGTACCCTGCTGTCAATGATACCTGTGCTGGTAAGAAAATATAATCAGCCTGATAGCTGTTGTTATGATCTTGGTTGCTCTTTAGGTGCAGCTACATTGGCAATGCGGCATTCAATAAATAAAGAAAATGTGAAAATAATTGCTGTAGATAATTCACAGCCAATGATTAATCAATGTGCAGAATATATTGCACAGGATAATGCCCAGCTCCCGGTTGAATTAAAATGCGCTAATGTGCAGGATGTATTAATTAAAAATGCGTCAATAGTTGTGATGAATTTTACGTTGCAATTTATAGAACAGAATGAACGTCTGGCGCTTATTAAAAATATATATCAGGGTTTAAATTCTGGTGGTGTTTTTCTAATATCAGAAAAAATTAAATTTAATAATGCTGATGATCAGACATTAATTACAGACTTACACCATGAATTTAAAAAAGCGAATGGTTATAGTGATCTTGAAATTATTCAGAAACGTTCGGCGTTAGAAAATATATTAATTCCTGAGACAATTATTCATCATAAAGATAGATTAGAAAAAGCAGGTTTTAAACAGAGCATGGTCTGGTTTCAATGTTTTAATTTTATTTCTATTTTGGCTATTAAATAATAAATGAAATACGATGTTTTAATAAAACTAATGAAAGATCATGGCATGGAGCAGTGGGCAGATGTGCTTGATGAGCAAATAAAAAATGGACTGGATGAAAGTCGTCATGGCACTTTGTCTAAATGGCAGGCTGTTTTAAATAAACTGCCAGAAATTAATGCTGAACAGCTGGATTTTAATTCATCATCGATTGCAGTTTTAAACTCTAAAATATCTGAAGCAGAACAGGATAATATAAAGAGCTTATTTCAGCAGCTTATGCCCTGGAGAAAAGGCCCTTATAATATACATGGCGTTTATATAAATACTGAATGGCATTCAGACTGGAAATGGGATCGACTGGAAAAATATATACAGCCGCTAAAAAACCGTACCGTTTTAGATGTGGGCTGTGGTAATGGTTATCATGGTTGGCGAATGCTGGGTGCTGGTGCTGAGCTGGTAGTGGGAATAGATCCCTCTGCCTTGTTTGTAATGCAACACCAGGCAGTAAAACATTTTATGGGTGATTATCCTTTTTTTGTTTTGCCCGTGGGTATAGATGATGTCCCAGATAAGTTAAAAGCATTTGATACAGTTTTTTCTATGGGCGTTTTGTATCATCGTCGATCACCTGTTGATCATTTAATGCAATTAAAAGATTGCTTAAAGTCGGGCGGCGAACTGGTTTTAGAAACCCTGGTAATTGATGGCGATAAAAATCAGGCATTAGTGCCACAAGATCGTTATGCAAAAATGCGCAATGTCTGGTTTATTCCCAGTTGTGATGCAATTAAGTTATGGTTAGAACGTTGTGGGTTTAAAAATATTAAAGTTGTTGATGTGAATATAACAACGATTGAAGAACAGCGTTCTACAGAATGGATGCAATTTGAATCCCTTAAAGATTTTTTAAATGCAGATGATCTGTCTTTAACCATTGAGGGTTATCCTGCACCTAAACGAGCGGTATTTACTGCAATTGCGCCATAATTTTTAAGCCCCCTCTCCCTCAGGGAGAGGGTTGGGGTGAGGGTGGTTTAAGAGTGACAATGAAGTGCTACAATGATAGACACCTAAGTTTCTAAATTATAAAAATAATATCTGGAAAATAGTCAATGGATAAAATGATCATCACTCAGAAATCCGTATCAACATTAGCTGAATTATTTCGTGAGCGCTTAAAGCGAACACCTGATCAGATTGCTTATCAACAATATGATATAGCCAGTCAATCCTGGACTGAATCTAGCTGGCAGGAAATGGCAAATGAGGTTGGGCGCTGGCAGGCAGGTTTTGCAAAAGAAAATTTACAGCCAGGTGATCGTGTTGCTGTTATGTTAAAAAACAGCCGTGAATGGGTTGTCTTTGATCAGGCGGCAATGGGCATGGGGCTGGTGACTGTGCCTTTGTATGTTGATGACCGCCCGGATAATGTGGCTTACATTATTAATCATGCGGATATCCAGTTATTGTTTTTACAGGATGAGTTGCAATGGCACCGTTTACTGGATAGCAAAGTTGATTTAGGTAATTTAAAACGCATTATCAGTATTAAACGTATATCAGAAAATGATGAGCCGGATGATACGCGTCTGGAATCTTTATCGGACTGGTTGTTTGGTCTTCAGGGTGAGCTGCAGCAAAAAGAATCGAAGCCAGAAGATATGGTGACGATAGTTTATACATCGGGAACAACAGGGCGCTCCAAAGGCGTTATGTTGTCGCATAAAAATATATTATCCAATGCCTTTGCGGCTACCGAGAGTAATGAGTGGTCGCATGATGAAGTATTTTTATCCTTCCTGCCTTTATCTCATATGCTGGAACGTTCCGGTGGTTATTACCTGCCAATGATTGTTGGGGCAAAAGTTGCCTATTCACGTTCTGTTCCTCAGTTGGCTGAAGACCTGCAACAAATTAAACCCACCGTGCTGGTCTCTGTGCCGCGTATTTTTGAACGAGTGTATGGCAAAATTCAGGATGGTCTTAAGGTAAAATCACCTACGGCCAAATTTTTGTTTAAAGCAGCGGTTAATGTGGGCTGGCATCAGTTTTTATATGAGCAGGGTAGAGCATCGTGGCATCCCAAATTAATTTTCTATTCAACACTTAATAAATTAGTCGCTGATAAAGTGCTGGAAAAACTGGGTGGTCGTATGCGAGTTGCTATCTGTGGTGGTGCTGCATTATCAGAAGAGGTGGCTAAATTATTTATTGGCCTGGGCTTGCCACTGGTACAGGGTTATGGCCTTACCGAATCCAGTCCGGTAATCACTGTGAACCGGATAAATGATAATATCCCCGCCAGCATAGGCACAGCATTACCGGGAGTAGACATTCGTATCGGTGCAAATGATGAGCTGCAAAGTCGCAGTACATCGGTTATGTTGGGCTACTGGAAAAATGAACAGGCCACCAAAGAATCATTCACCGATGATGGCTGGTTAAAAACAGGTGATAAGGCGTGTATTGATAGTGATGGCCATGTTTATATAACGGGTCGATTAAAAGATATTATTGTGCTGGCCAATGGTGAAAAAGTACCGCCTAATGATATGGAGCTGGCAATAGCATTAGATTCTCTGTTTGAACAGGTTATGGTTATTGGTGAAGCAAAACCATTTTTAACAGCGCTTATTGTATTAGATCCTGATGCGTGGGCTGATCTTGCCGTATCGCTGAGTATTCACCCCGAGTCACCGGATGCATTTAATAAAAGCATTGTAGAAAAAGCCATATTAGAAAGAGTGTCTGTACGGTTGAGCAAATTTCCCGGCTATGCACAGGTGAGAAAAGCCAAAGTAACGCTGGAGCCATGGACAGTCGATGCAGGTTTGCTCACGCCCACTCTTAAAATTAAACGTCCTAAAATTATGGAAAAATATGCCAGTGAAATTGAAGCCATGTACGCAGGCCACGCATGAGCGCAACTAATCTACCCGCAGGAGAAATTCCGGTAATACGTTTGCCAGCAACACCAGCGGATGCTAATAAAGGCGGCAGTATTTTTGGTGGCTGGATAATGTCACAGGTTGATATTGCAGGCAGTATCCCCGCAGAATTACGTGCAAAAGGCGCTATAGTGACACGAGCCGTAGATTCATTTGAATTTAAAAAACCGGTTTTTGTTGGTGATCTAATAAGCTGTTATGCAGAAGTCATTGAAGAAGGTCATTCATCTATAAAAGTAAAAGTTGATGTTTATGCGCAGAGAATGCAGGGCGAAAATATTGAAACTATTATGGTTACTGAAGCGGCTTTAACCTATGTTGCGATTGATCAGAATGGTCGCCCTCGTGCATTGCCTTCCAGGTAATTCTTAATAAAAAAATAGATGTGTCTCGATTGTTTATCGACCCAGTTGCTTTTATTGATAAATTTACGCGTATGGGTATGATGAACACCATATGAATAACAACAACGGGAAGATGACTATGAAATTATCAACCGGAAAGCTATCAGCGGCTATTGCCGTAGCACTGGTTTCTGCAGGAATCTCAACGGGTGTGCAGGCGGCAGGTTTTGCTTTAATCGAGAATAGCGCCAGCGGCATGGGCAATGCCTTTGCAGGTGGATCAGCTATTGCGCAAGATGCATCAACCGTCTGGTTTAATCCGGCAGGTATGACGCGGCTATCGGGTAGTCAGGTGACTATGGCAGGGCATTTTATTTCACCTACTGCGGACTATACCGATACAGGGTCTACAAAAAATCCAGCATTAGGTGGTGGCGCATTAAGCGGTTCAAATGATGATGGTGGTGAAAACGGATTTGTACCTAATTTTTATTATGTAACTGAGCTGGGAAATAATAGCTACTTTGGCCTGGGTGTTACCGTACCTTTTGGGCTGTCAACAAATTATGATCAGGGTTGGGTGGGGCGCTATACAGCTACCAAGTCTGAAGTAGCCACACTTAATATTAATCCCAGTTTTGCATCAAAGGTAACGGATAAGTTATCCATTGGCTTTGGATTAAATATTCAATATATTGAAGCGATTTTAGAAAATCAGCTTGATTCAGCAGCAATATGTCAGGCCAGCCTTAGTGGTGCTGGAGGATTATGTAATGCGAATAGTTTAACCGCTGCAAATGTTGGTGTTGTTACATACGATAGTTCTCAGGCTCTTAAAGGAGATGATATAAGTATTGGCTGGAATATTGGATTCTTATATGACCTTGATAAAGATTCCAGATTAGGATTAGCCTATCGCTCATCTGTAAAACATGATTTAGAAGGCAATGTTGATTTTACTCGTGGCGCAGAACTGAACACCGTATTAACAACAGTCGGTGGTACTACGAATCTTCTTTTCACTGATAGTGCAATAACAGCGGGTATTGATTTACCTGAATCACTTTCTGTCAGTTACTTTCGAGATATCAATCCAAAGTTTTCTGTAATGGCTGATATTACCTGGACTAAATGGCGTAATTTTGAACATCTGATAATTGATTTTGCAAACCCTGTGCAACCCACTTCAACAATACCGGAAGACTGGCAAAATAATTACCGGTTTGCGTTGGGTTTAAATTATAAGCATGACACTGGTTTTATAGGTCGTTTAGGTTTGGCTTATGACCAAACCCCCATTAAATCTGCTGAAGATCGTACGCCACGTATTCCTGGAAATGATCGCACCTGGTTAAGTTTTGGAGTGGGTTATAATCTATCATCGGATATGTCAATTGATGTGGGTTACAGCCATCTATTTATTGATGATACCGATATTAATAATACAGATGCTTCATTTGGTCATACTGTAAAAGGTACTTATAAAGCAGATGTCGATATTCTAAGTGCGCAGGCAAATATTAAATTTTAGATTATTAAAAATATTGTAATTTCAAAAAAGAGCGCTCATTGTGAGTGCTCTTTTTTAATTTCTACATATATGGAATATTTAGTAACATAAATTCCAGAGGGGGTTATTTTCTTTGTCGATTAAATTGTTTTTTAGTAACCAGTTTTTTGTATCCTCTGCATCGCCATAAAACCATTTTTTGCTAGAACCTAATCGAAATGTATAACCCCATTCATCCATGTTTTTAAACATGCCTTCCTGGCCAAAATTAGTAATATAATTAGCTAATAGAATCTGCAAATAACACACGCCGTTTTCTTCATCATAATCACCACCTGCATCTGTATGTAGTTTTCTGCGTCTTGTGCTATCCATGCAAATATAATGACATGATTCATGCAGTGCAGAGTGAACAGGGGTGTCCATACGAATATATAATTTATTTTTAATAATGCCCGCTTCACTATCGCCAAACCAGCTGCCGGGTATTTCTTTATTATTATCAACAGCGATGATTTCTAAATTATATTTCCCCAGTAAATCTTCAAGTTGTTTTAAATTAATATCGGCACAGGTGAGTATGGTCATGGTGATGTTAATTTAATTAATAATATTTGCTTCTTTGAGTTTTTCAACTAATGCATTTAATGCTTTAGCACGATGACTAATTTTATTTTTTTCTTCTAAAGATAATTCAGCAGCAGAACATTGTTTATCATCTAACCAGAAAATCGGGTCATAACCAAAACCACCATCACCACGTTCCTCAGTTAAAATTCTGCCTTCAAAAGAACCCTGAGTAATTATAGGCGTGGGGTCTTCTGCGTCACGCATATAAACCATCACGCATTGATAACGAGCGCTACGTTTTTCTTCTGCTACGCCTTCAAGTTCTCTAAGCATTTTTTCATTATTTTTTTCATCGCCTTCGCCTGAGTAGCGTGCAGAATAAATGCCTGGCGCATGATTAAGTGCATCCACTTCAATGCCGGAATCATCTGCAATGGCAGGAAGTCCGGTATGTTTTGCTGCATGTCGTGCTTTGATAATGGCGTTCTCAACAAAACTTAAACCATCTTCAATTGCGTCTGTTACATCGTATTCAGTTTGTGGCACAACCACGACACCATGATCAGATAATAATTTATTTATCTCACGAACTTTTCCAGCATTACTGCTGGCCAGAATTATTTTATTGTTATTTTTATCATTCATGATGCAAGCGCCTTGTCCTGTATTACAAGTAATTCACTAATGCCTTTTTTTGCCAGCTCAAGCATGGCATTGAGTTCGTTACTGCGAAATGCGTGTCCCTCTGCCGTGCCCTGTATTTCTATAAAGGCCTCGGCATCATTCATAACCACATTCATATCTGTTTCTGCATTGGAATCTTCTGCATAGTCAAGATCGAGTACGGGTGTGCCGTCATAAATGCCAACTGAAACAGAAGCGATTTTTCCAAATAGAGGATTCTTTTTAATGAGCTTTTTATCGAGCATGTGCTGTATCGCATCGGCTAATGCAATATAACTCCCGGTAATGGATGCTGTGCGTGTGCCGCCGTCTGCCTGTATAACATCACAGTCAATAGTAATGCTGTGTTCGCCTAATGCTTCAAGATCAATGGCTGCACGTAATGAGCGCCCTATTAATCGCTGTATTTCCAGTGTTCTGCCGCCCTGTTTTCCACGTGATGCTTCTCGGCCTGTGCGGCTGCCTGTTGCGCGAGGCAGCATGCCATATTCTGCGGTCACCCAGCCCTGACCCTTGCCTCTTAACCAGCCAGGTATTCTGGTTTCAACACTGGCCGTACATAAAACCTTAGTGTTACCAAATTCAATTAATACAGAGCCTTCAGCGTGCATGGTGTAGTTACGGGTGATTTTTATCTGACGCATCTCATCAGGTGAACGGCCACTGGGTCTCATGTCTTATCCTCAAAATTCGTGAAGCGCGTATTATACAGTTCCAGATTATTTTTTCAGAGACGTAGGAGCAGTATTTGATTGCATCTACTCATGCTAGAATAATTTTACTATGGTTTTTCATATAAAGGCTAAGGGCAGGTAATTATTTATGACACGTAGCATGACAGCATTTGCCAGTAAATCTATGGATTATGTCTGGGGTTCTCTGGTCTGGGAGATTCGTTCAGTTAATCATCGTTATATGGATATGATGGTGCGCATCCCGGAAGAATTACGCAGCATGGAAATGAAAGTGCGTGAAATGGCGACTGAGAAAATAAAGCGTGGAAAACTGGAGTGTACTTTACGTTTTAAACCCAAAGCAGGGATGGCATCTGAACTGGTTGTGAATGAGCCATATGCGCTTGCAGTTCTTAAAGCAACACAGGTGGTATCAAAAGTACTTCATCAGCCCAGTGAAGTTAATCCTATGGATGTTATCAAATGGCCGGGTGTTGTTATGGAGCCTGAAAGAGATCTTAAGCATATTATGGAATCAGCAATGGACTTGCTAAGACAGGCGATAGATGAACTGGTTGAACATCGAGAAAGTGAAGGTAAGCGTTTACAGTATATGATTATGAAACGTCGTGAAGCAATGGTTGATCTTGTTCATGATGAAATAAGACGGCATCCTGATATTGTTAAAGACTTTAGAGAAAAATTATTAGCAAAAGTTAAAGAATTAAAAGCAGAACCTGATATGGACCGCTTTGAACAGGAGCTGGTTTATCTAGTGCAAAAAATGGATGTTGATGAGGAACTGGATCGATTAGAAAGTCATATCGAAGAATTAAAAAGAATATTTGCACGCAATGAGCCAATAGGACGGAGACTGGATTTTATTATGCAGGAGTTAAATCGAGAAGCAAATACCCTGGGTTCTAAATCGGTAGATATAAAATCAACACAAACATCTGTGGAGTTAAAGGTGTTAATTGAACAGATGCGCGAGCAGGTGCAGAATATTGAATAATATTTTCAGGCATTTCTCAATGTTTCAAAACATCTGAAAATTACTATGCGTAGATCTTTTTTGTTTTTAATTGTTTGCAAATAACGCTCTATGTTTCAAGATAGTGGTAGCGGAAATGATGGCAGATTAAGGCTGCCGTTTTTTTGTTCAGCGCTATAATGCACAAAAACAGCCCAGCTTCGGGGGCGGCTTAACCCGGTGTTAGTCTATAGATAAGGGTCAACATGCATAAATCAAAAAAACCAATTGGATTTTGGTCAGCTGTTTCGATGGGTATAGGTGCAATGGTTGGCGCAGGGATTTTTGCACTGCTTGGTGAAGCAAGTGCAATTTCTGGAAGTGCAGTTTATATTTCATTTATTATCGGAGGCGTTATCGCTCTATTTAGTGGCTATTCATTAGGAAAGCTAGGGGCTCGTTATCCTTCTGCTGGTGGAATAATCGAATATTTATCTCAATCTTATGGAGTCGGTTTTTTTACAGGGACGATGGGAATTATGCTGTATTTTTCGGCCATCGTGTCTTTAAGTTTAATAGCTAAAGCGTTTGGAAATTATGCCGTCACATTTTTGCCTGTTAATGAAGAATCAGAAATATGGCACCACTTCTTTTCAATAGGAATTATTGTTTTATTTGTTTTGGTTAACCTGAAAGGAGCAAAGGATGTTGCTGTTTTGGAAAGAGTTACGGTTGGAATTAAATTTGTTGTATTAACAGGCTTATCCATCGTCGGAATTGCTTTTTTAAATCCAGAATTATTGTCCCCAAAAAACTACCCACCAGGTAATGATATATTTTTTAGTCTGGCGATTACTTTTTTTGCTTTTGAAGGTTTCCGGGTTATTACTAATACGGCAGAGGATATGCCTGATCCTTCTAAAACACTCCCTGGAGCAATGATGACATCTATTTTATTAGTTATGGTGCTTTATGTTGCTATTGCCTTTGCTGTTTTTGGTAACTTGCCTGTTGAGAAAGTTATAAAGGCTAAAGATTTTGCCTTAGCAGAGGCCGCATTGCCTATATTTGGTCAGGTTGGTTTTACTGTTGTAGCAATTACGGCATTAATTGCTACAGCTTCTGCTATTAATGCTAATTTGTATGCTGTAACAAATGTGACTTATCAATTAGCTAAAGATGGTGAGCTGCCTTCTCAATTTGGGGAACCCATTGGACATAGCAGAGAAGGGTTGCTCATAAGCGGTGTGTTAATTATTATTTTATCTCTCTTGTTTGATCTATCTGAAATAGCGGCTATTGGCTCGATATCAATTTTATTTGTTCACACGGTTACTCACATTGGGCATCTAAGGATTATTTCTGAAACAGGTGCTTCTTTGATCCTGGTTTTTAGTGCCGCTATGCTCAGTTTTATTGCCATGATGCTTGCGCTTATTTATATCAGCAGGGCATCAGATCATGTTTTGTATGTTCTTGCTGGATTTATCTCAGTAGCTTCAATCACAGAAATCTTATTGCAAAAAATATCAAAAAAGGAAATCAGGCCAAGAGTAGTATGATATAAAAATACTAAAGTCGAACACTAAAAGCGCATAGTTTTAACTAACGCACTGGAGCAATAAACAAATATTAAACCGCCCTCTCCCACAGGGAGAGGGGTTATAAGAATTTATGTTTTAGTTTTTATGAGTTTTTCTTTATATCCAGAAGTTCAATTTCAAATATTAAAACTGAATTAGCACCAATAAGTTTACCAGCACCACGTTCACCATAGGCGAGTTCTGAAGGTACAAATAATTTCCATTTTCCACCCACTTTCATTTTTTGTAATGCTTCAGTCCAGCCTTTGATGACACCTGTTACCGGGAATGAAGCAGGTTGGCCTCGTTTATAAGAGCTGTCAAAAACACGACCATCTATCAGGTTGCCACGATAATGAGTCACTACTGTGTCGGTGGCTTTAGGTGTAGCACCTGTGCCTTTTTTCAGTATTTTATATTGCAGTCCGCTGGCTAATGTTTTTACGCCACTTTTCTTTTTGTTAGCAGCCAGAAATGCACTGCCTTCTTTTTTATTTTTATCGCCAATGGCTTTTGTTTTTGCCTGTTTTTCTTTTTGTTCTTTTAGTGCTCTTTGCTGAAATTCAGAGACCACTTCCTGCATTTGTTTTTGACTTAATTTAGATGCCTTACCCTTGAAGGCATCATTGATACCCATAATAACTTTATCTAAAATAATATTAGTTTTCTGCATGGACATTTGTTTGCCCAGATTCTGCCCCATAATATAGCTGGCTTTATCTTTGAAAGTTTTTAGTGATTCATCGGCAATTACAGGCGCGCTGGCGATTAGTCCAAGGCTGACAATAATTGCAGGAAGTGTTTTTAACATTGTGATTGTCCTTTGTATAATATATTCATTCGAATAACTATGAGTTTTGAGTTTATGGCGAATGCGTGCATTCATCTAAGCACGCAACGTTATCAGGACATGGCGGGGCTAGCAAGGGGTTAATGGTGCTTAATATTGTGTCGAACTTTAATGCTTTTTAGTAGTCTGCCATTGTTATTAATACAGATCGTCTGGCTTGAAATGGAGAACCAATGAATCAAATAAAAAAAATAGCGTCTGGAATAATTTTACTGGTGCAGATTACTGTTGTGCAGGCTGCATTGCCTGTTAGTGTTAATGGCCAGGCTTTGCCGACTTTAGCGCCGATGGTGGAACGTGTAACACCTGCTGTGGTTAATGTATCGACACGTACGCGTATTAGCATAAGCCAGAATCCTTTATTAAATGATCCTTTTTTCAGACGTTTT
The DNA here is from genome assembly GCA_964522445.1 of uncultured Thiotrichaceae bacterium. Taxonomy (GTDB): domain Bacteria; phylum Pseudomonadota; class Gammaproteobacteria; order SZUA-229; family SZUA-229; genus CAZFUY01. The sequence goes on from CAZFUY010000035.1 coordinate 17,712, forward strand.
TTTGATGTTCCTAAAAGACCGCAGCAGAGGCAGAGGCAGAAGCAAAGCCTGGGGTCGGGCGTGGTAATCGATGCCCGCAAAGGTTTTGTTATCACTAATTTCCACGTTATTAGCAAGGCCGATGAAATCACTGTAACCCTGCGAAATGGCCGTGCGATGAAAGCCGAATTAATAGGTAAAGACCCAGAAGCGGATATTGCTCTGCTGAAAATTCCCACCAAAGACCTGAAATCAATACCGCTGGCTAACTCTGATAAATTACGAGTGGGTGATTTTGTGGTTGCTGTGGGCAATCCCTTTGGGCTAGGGCAGACAGTGACATCCGGTATTGTCAGTGCCATGGGGCGAAGTGGTCTGGGCATAGAGGGTTATGAAGATTTTATTCAGACAGATGCATCGATTAACCCGGGGAATTCGGGTGGTGCGCTGGTAAATCTGAAGGGTGAACTGGTGGGTATGAATACTGCCATCCTTGCACCGGGTGGTGCTGGGGGTAATGTGGGCATAGGTTTTGCCATTCCCATAAATATGGTGAGACAAATTGTAGAGCAGCTTATTGAGCACGGTGAGGTGCGCCGGGGCGTGTTGGGTGTGGTGACTCAGGATTTAACTGAGGATCTGGCGCAGGCGTTTGCCATCAAGGCACGTAAGGGTACGGTTATTTCTAAAGTTATACCGGACTCGCCAGCCGCACAGGCTGGTTTGCGAGCGGGTGATGTGGTGATTGAAGTGAATGGCCGTGTTATCAAAAATTCAATGGATATGCGTAATGCCGTGGGGCTGATACGCATTGGTCAGATGCTGGATATTACCTTGCTACGCGATGGTCGGAAAATACGCCTTAAAGCCAGCATTAAAGAACCTGAGCAGAGTGTTATTGCGGGTGAAAAATTATCTCGTTATCTGGCGGGGGCGATTATCGGTGAGCTGGCTGATGAGAATGATCCAGACATTATGCACATTGTCGTTATGGAAGTAAAAGAAGGTAGTGCAGCCTGGTATGCACGCTTGCGCAAAGGTGATGAGATATTGTCAGTGAATCGCAAAGCAGTAAGAAGCCTGCAAGATGTGCGCAAATACACGCAAAATAGTCGCCAATTGCTACTAAATATTCAACGGGGGTCTCAGGCTTTATTTGTCCTTTTGAAGTGAGGAGGTAATAGTTGTTAGAATTGACATAGTTTATTGTCACAGTACGCTAGTTAAAACTATGCACTTTTAGTGTAAGACTTTAGTGTTTTTATGTCATCCCGGTGTATTTTTCTCCACCCATCTATGCCCTTCTGCCAGAGTCTCTTTCTTCCAGAAAGGGGCTCTGGATTTTAACTCTTCCATTAAATACCGGCAGGCATCAAAAGCTGCGGCACGGTGAGCCGACCACACGGCGGTGAGTACAATAGGGTCGTTGGGGTGAATGTCGCCCACCCGATGAATAATCAGGCTGTCTATAATATCCCAGCGTGATTTAGCCTCGTCACAGATTTTATCCAGATAACTATCGGTCATGCCGGGATAATGCTCCAGTGTCATTACCTGTACATCATCACCTTCATTAAAATCTCGCATAGTGCCGGTGAATGTAGCTGTTGCACCATACTTACCCTCTTGCAGGTGTTGCTTCTGAAAAGACTGAATTTCCTGCCAGGGGTCAAATGCCTGTTCCCGTATCTCACTGGCCATATCAGCCTCCCGTAACTGGTGGGAAAAAAGCCACTTCATCGCCATCACTGACTGGACTCTGGTTATTGACATACACCATATTTATGGCGCATAAGGTATTGTCTGGCATGGTCATGTTAGACGTGGCCTGTTGCCATACCTGTTCAACGGTTAAGTCCTCTATTTTTTCCAGATGGTACTCGGATTGCCTGACCTGTTCACGCAGGCTGGCAAAAAATTTAACGGTAATAGTCATTCGGTATTCCTGAAATCAATTGTGTAACTATGCAGTATTTTGCTGATTGATCATTCATTTGGTAGTCTAAGCCGCAATATTAATGACAAGGTAAACCCATGAGCGATAAGTTAACTCATTTTAACGCATCTGGCGAAGCACATATGGTTGATGTTGGAAAAAAAGATGTCACGCATCGCTCCGCTATTGCTGATGGGCGCATTTTTATGAAACCAGAAACCCTGGCGCTGATTAAACAGGGCACACATAAAAAAGGTGATGTGCTGGGTATTGCCCGAGTTGCAGGCATTATGGCCTCTAAGAAAACGTCAGATTTAATACCCTTATGTCATCCCATTGCGCTCAGCCATGTGGATATAGAACTGCAAACTGATGATGCCATGCCGGGTGTTTATTGCCGGGTAACAACCGAGTGCAAAGGCATAACAGGCGTGGAAATGGAGGCGTTGACTGCCGTGCAAATTACGCTGCTTACAATATACGATATGTGCAAAGCGGTTGACCGAGGTATGCACATGGAAGATATAGGCTTGCTTGAAAAGTCAGGTGGCAAATCGGGTGAGTGGAGTAAAGGGCGTTAGCAACCAGTACATTCTCGTCCCTAACTTTCTGGAGGGGATTCATAAAGTTTTAAGCAAATCACATTCAGGCTAACCAGCAGTTTCATCATCGACTGCTACACTTAAACACAATAAAAATAATTGTTTTCAGGTAGCCGGGATGAACACAGAAAAAAAACGGGAAGAATACGATCTTATTGTTATAGGCAGTGGTCCTGCGGGTCAGAAAGCCGCTATTCAGGCGGCAAAAATTAATCGTAAAGTTGCCATTATCGAACGCGGTGATGAAGTCGGTGGTGTTGCTGTACACACCGGCACAATTCCCAGTAAAACTCTGCGTGAAGCGGTTCTGTATTTGTCAGGTTATGACCAGCGTGGTTTATACGGCAAAGGTTATCGTCTAAAAAAAGAAGTTACTATGGATGACTTGCTGCAACGTGTTGCTATCACCATCAATCAGGAAACCGAAGTGATGGAGCATCAGTTAAGGCGCAATGGTGTTGCCATCATTCATGGCTCAGCATCATTTATTGATGAGCATCGCATTCAGGTTGAAAATCGTCACGGTAAAATTACTGAATACTGGGGGGATTATATTTTACTGGCAACCGGCACGCGGCCACAGCGCCCCGCCAATATTGAGTTTGATGGCGAAACAATTATTGATAGTGATGATATGGTGCAACTGAAAAAAACACCGCGTTCAATGACGGTTATTGGAGCGGGTGTTATTGGCGTTGAATATGCCTCCATCTTTAGTGCTATGGATATCAAAGTAAACCTGGTGGATGGTCGAGAATCCATGCTGGGTTTTATGGATCGAGAAATTATAGATGAACTCATTCATTTAATGCGAGACCGAGGCACGGTTATTCGTTTTGGAGAAACAGTTGATAATGTAGAAAAAGATGGAGACGGTGGTGCGGTTGTTACCCTGACCAGTGGGAAAAAATTTCGTTCTGATGTGGTTATGTTTGCCGCAGGTCGCATAGGTTCAACATCGGCATTAAAATTAGAAAATATTGGTATAGACGTAAATGCCAAACACCTTATAAAAGTAAATGAATTTTACCAAACGGATGTGTCGCATATTTATGCGGCGGGGGATTTAATTGGTTTTCCAAGTTTAGCGTCAACCTCAATGGAGCAGGGACGACTAGCCGCACGCCATGCTTTTGGTATGTCGGTGCATCCACGCCCCGAACTTTTCCCCTATGGTGTTTTTGCTGTTCCTGAAATGAGTATGGTGGGCAAAACAGAAGAAGAATTAACGCGAGATAAAGTGCCTTATGAAGTGGGCATTGCACGATTAAAAGAAACCGCGCGTGGACATATTATGGGATTGCAGGAAGGCATGTTGAAATTAATTTTCAGCCTGGAAGACCGAAAACTTTTAGGCGTGCATGTGCTGGGTGAAGGCGCAACAGAGTTAGTGCATATTGGTCAGTCAGTATTAACGCTGGGGGGTGATCTGGATTTCTTTATAGAAAATGTTTTTAACTACCCAACACTGGCAGAGGCGTATAAAATTGCAGCATTGGATGCGTGTAATCGAATGACCTCGTAGTTCGTTATAAACTAACGGGGTCAAAACAGGTTCTAACCCTGCGACAATAACTGCTTTAGTTCAATCACGGCGGCATTGGCTCTGGAAATATAATTAGCCATCACTAAAGAGTGATTGGCAAAAAAACCAAAACCGTTACCGTTTAAAATCATAGGACTCCACACTGTATCCTGAGTGGCATCCAGTTCACGAATAATTTGTCGCAGACTTATTAGTGCATTTTTCTTCTGTAAAATATTATGGAAATCTATTTCCACCGCTTTAAGTAAATGGCTTAATGCCCATGCAGAGCCGCGAGCCTCATAAAATACATCATCGATTTCCATCCACGGTGTTTTAATTTCAACAAGCTGTTGTGTTTTAGTGGATTGTGCTGCCGCAGGGTCGCCCGCTAAATCGGTGTTAATGCGCTGTTGCCCAACACTGGCGCTGAGACGTTGAGACATGCTGCCCAGTCGTTTTTCAACCAGGGATAACCAGTCGCGTAAATTATCGGCACGGGCATAAAACTGTGCATTCTGTTGCTCCTTGTCGGCTAAACGGTGCAGATATTTGTAAAGTGCATCTATGCCTTCATGGTATTCACTTTCTGTTGAGGGGATCAGCCAGGATGATGAATCAAAATTAAACTGTGGTTCAGCAATAATTAGATCTTTGTCTTCAACGGACTGTGACTGTGAGCGGCTAATGTCATTGCGTAAAGCGCGAGCCATGTCGCGAATTTGTACCAGCACGCCAAATTCCCAGTTAGGGATATTATCCATAAACAGGCCAGGAGGCAGTTTGTCGTTGCTGAGGTAACCGCCAGTTTTATCCAGCATAATTTCAGCGGTTTTAATCAGTGTTGCCGTGGTGGCATAGCCAATGACCTTGTTCTCATTATATTGTTTAGCGAAGGCATCTGTATTTTCAGCAATGTCAAAAGCTGCAGGTTCGCTGTTCCAGAGGAAACCAAAAACAAGCTGTACCACAATAATAAGAATAAAAAGCCCGGCAGCAATACGGGCTGCCCAGTGGTGGTCAGTGGAACGGCTAACATTAAAGGGCTTGAGAGCCAGTTTCTGGATTTGGTCGTAGACATCAAACAGATGGTCAAGTATCTTCATGGTTTTTCCGTATTTGAATTTATTTTTATATTGTACCTGCATGGAGCTTAAAGAATGAAGTTTATTAAAAAAACAGGCCTGATTTTACTGGTTTTTTTCACGCTGGTTATTATTGTGATTACTGTTTTTGTCGCTAGCTTCGATGTTAATCAATATAAGCCTTTAATCATTGAGCAGGTCAGGGTACAAACAGGCCGTGATTTAAGCATTAAGGAGGATATTCATTTATCGGTATTCCCCTGGTTAGGATTAGAAATGTCTAATGTGGCATTGTCGAATGCCCCGGGTTTTGGTGAGCAGCCTTTTGCCAGAATGAATAAACTGGATGTAAAGATAGAGCTATTGCCGTTGCTGAAAAAAGAAATCAGTATCGATAAAGTGTTATTGCATGGCCTGTATTTATCATTGCAAAAAAATGCACAGGGGCAGAATAACTGGGATGATCTGGCAAAACCTAAAGAATCAGAAATAAAAACAGAATCAGAACAGAAAACAGATAATTCATCCGTGCCGGCATTGGCTGCGTTAGTAGTGAAGGGGCTGGAAATAAAAGATGCGACATTAGTCTGGCAGGATGATGTCAGTCAGACCAAAGCACAGTTAGATCAGTTTAATTTATCAAGCGGTGCGATTGTGCTGGATAAAACTATTCCCGTAGCGTTATCTGCGCATGCGCAATTTAACCAGCCCAAAGCTGATATTAAGCTGGCATTAAAAACACAGATTAAATTAAATCTGGATCATATGCACCTTGTGTTAACGGATATGGCGTTGCAGTTGCAAACACAAACGCCGGATCTTGCAGTGCAACAGGCCGTTATAAAATTAACGGCATCGCTCAATGCAAAATTAAATGAAGAACAATTTAAATTACAGAATATATTATTATCCATTGATGCAAAAGGTGATGAGCTACCCGGTGGAAAATTAAGTGTGACACTTAAAACCGCTGCCGAGATTAATGTTAAAAAGCAAACTGCCAATATCAATGCACTGCAAATTAATACCCTGGGCATGGTGATAAAAACCAGTGCCGTTGTGTCTCAAATCATAGATGCGCCACAGGTAAAAGGGCAGTTTGTTATCGATGAATTTAATCCATCCTTATTACTCCGTCAGTTAGGGATTGAATTGCCCGTAATGCGTGACCCTGGTGCATTACAAAAAGCACAGATGCAATTTAATTATCATGTATCGCTAAAAACATTGCAATTAAATGTGTTAAAAATAAAACTGGATGACAGTGAAATAAACGGCTGGTTGCATGTGAATGATTTTAATCAGCCGGCACTGGCTTATCGGTTAAATTTAAATAATATAAATCTGGATCGTTATTTACCGTCAGCAGTTGAAGCAGAAGAAACAGCGCAAAGTACAATGGCTTCAGAAAATAAAGATATTGCCATTACATTGCCTGTTGAGTTATTACGAAATATGAATATGCAGGGCGTATTTAATGCGGGTGAGATTTTAATTGCGGATCAAAAAATAAATAAGCTGGCTATAAAAACACAGGCAAAGGGAGGTGTCGTTCATATTACGTCATTAAAAGCTAAAGTGTTAAATGGCGATATTGTATTAACCAGTCAATTAGATGTACGTCCAGATAAGCCAAAGTATGCGTTGAATTTTAATGCAAAAAAATTACAGGCTGCGCCGGTTGTGAACCCAGTGTTAGAAGGTTTGTTAGGCGGTGATGCGGTGACAGTTGAGGGGGCTATTAATTTAACATCCCATATTAAAACACAGGGGCATTCGGTAAATACTTTAAAAGCAGCGATTAATGGCAATGCAAACTTTAATATAGGAAAAGCGCAGCTTAAGGGGCTGGATGTAAATTACTTTGGCAAGAAAGTTGTTGTTGATTATTTAAAACAAAAAAACAAAACTGCGCCTAAAGAATGGCCGGGTGAGTATAAGCCTAAAGAAACAACCGTGTTTAAAACAATACGTGCATCAGCCATTATTCGTAATGGTGTTGTTGTTAATAAAGATTTATTGCTAGATTCAAAGCGTTTAAAAGTGACTGGGGCAGGGCAGATTGATTTGCCAAAATCCACGATTGATTATCGTGCCATTGTTGATGTGCAGCCAACACGATTAAAAACAGCAACTGAAAAATTACTGGATATTCCCATCCCGGTGACAGTAAAAGGTTCTTTTAATCAGTTGCAGATTAAACCGGATATGAAGGCTTGGTCAAAACAGGCAGGTAAAGCATTAAAGAAAGAAGTGAAAGCTGAGGTAAAAAAGAAAATTAAAAAGAAAACAGAAAAGAAGATCGAAAAAGTTAAAAAGAAATACGGTGATAAATTAAAAAATAAATTTAAAGGTTTGTTTAGATGATGCCCCATTATTATGAATGCCAATATTAATATAGAAATTTTTTAAATAGAAAGCTTTGCACGAAACAAATCCCGTCATCCCGGTATGCTTTTAAGCCGGGATCTAGTG
>CAZFUY010000036.1:0-8657 GCA_964522445.1 uncultured Thiotrichaceae bacterium
ATGGATTTATTTCAGTTACCCCTTTGCAGATTGATTTAACACGGTATGATAGCCTGAAAAATTTAGATAGCTGGTTGAACTCCCTTTGTTAAATTTATCTGACCCTCGTATCCAGGGCATAGGCATGACCTCTCAGCGCACCCGAGATCGACTGGTGGAGCGCTTAAGAGAGAAAGGCATTCAGAACGAATCTGTTTTGAGTGTTATAAAAACTATTCCGCGGCATTTATTTGTAGATGAAGCGATGAGTTCTCGATCTTATGAGGATTCCTCTCTACCCATCGGCCATGGCCAAACCATATCTCAGCCTTTTATTGTTGCTCGCATGACCGAAGTGCTGCTTAGCCGAGGTATCCCGGATAAAGTACTGGAAGTTGGCACGGGTTCAGGTTATCAGGCGGCAATCTTATCTCAGCTGATCCCAAGAGTTTATTCTGTGGAACGCATTGTTGCGCTACAAAATCAAGCGCGAGAGCGTTATCACATGCTGGGTATCAACAATATCTCACTTAAGCATTCAGATGGCTCATGGGGTTGGCCTCAGCATGCGCCATATCCTGCCATTATAGTTACAGCAGCACCGGAGCAAGTGCCTGAGGTTCTACTCGATCAACTTGCTGTTGGCGGGATAATGGTTATACCTGTTGGCAGCCAGAATGGTGTGCAAAAACTGTTACAAATTACCCGTGAGGCTGATGGTTTTGTGCAGCAGGAGTTAGATGCTGTGAAGTTTGTGCCGATGTTAAATGGAGCTATTCGATGATTTTTGCAGGATTTTATAATCGCTGTATGAGCTGGGCAGAGCATCCACATAGAGAGCGTTATCTAGTGGGGGTCAGCCTGTTTGAGTCTTTTATTTTTCCTTTGCCAACAGCTTTGCTGATGATTCCAATGGTAATAGCAACGCCATCTAAAGCGATTCGTCTGGCGACCATCACTACCGTAATGTCTGTATTTGGTGCGTTTATTGGTTATATGCTGGGCTATGCTGCGATAACAGCGATAGAACCGTGGATTATTAAAATGGGCTGGTGGGATCAGCTGATATCTGCTCAGGATGAATTTGCTATTTATGGTGTCTGGGCAGTATTGATAGGTGCTTTTACACCCGCTCCATTTAAGCTGTTTACTATAACAGCGGGCATGTTATCAATGAGTTTATTGCCGTTTATTTTTGCAGCAACTATTGGCCGAGCCGCTCATTTTTATATGATTGCACTTCTAATGGCGTGGGCAGGCCCTAAATTAGAACCTGTGGTTAGAAAATATATTGAATGGCTGGGCTGGTCGATTGTTTTATTAGCAGTGATTGCTTATGCGGTGCATAAATATTTATAAGCTTTTTGCCCTCAAACTTATTCCTCTTACCTTGTTTCTACTGCTGCAAGGTTGTGGTGGTATTCGTGATAATGGCTGGAATCCACAGTCCTATACTGTAAAAAATAAAGATACCCTTTATTCTATTGCCTGGCGTTATGAAATGGATTTTCGTGATCTTGCCAAATGGAATAATATTCGTGTACCCTATGCTATTTATCCCGGCCAACGATTAAGCATGGCAGCTGATAGCGCCGCAGGTACGATTGGTCATGAGGAAAAACAGCCTATTATTGCTGATTCAGAACCCATTATTAAATCGCCTGTAGTAATGGTTAAAGCTTTGAAAGAGGCCGCTCCGGTTGTTATTAAGTCTTTGCAACGGCCTGCGTTTATTGTTGTTCGAAAAGGCGATACCGTTTATTCAATTGCCCGTTATCAAAACTTAAAACCCCAACAGCTTGCACGCTGGAATGCATTAAAAAGGCCTTATGCTATTTATCCAGGCCAAAAACTGAAATTAAGGCCACCGCAAACATCACATCAAATAGCAAACTCAAAACCTGTTATACCCAGTAGGCCACCAGTAAAAACAATAGTGGCTAAACGAACTGAAGTGAAGCTACCTAAAACTGTGAAGGGCTGGCAATGGCCGGTAAAAGGCCGGGTGGTAAAAACATTTAGCTCTAAAGACAATACCCGAAAAGGTATAAAAATTGCTGGCAATAGAGGCCAGACAATTAAAGCGGCAGCTAAAGGTAAAGTTGTTTATAGCGGTAATGGTCTTATTGGTTATGGTAATTTAATTATTATTAAACACAGTAATACGTTTTTAAGTGCCTATGCTTACAACCGGAAATTGCTCGTAAAAGAGGGAGAGCAGGTTAAGTCCGGACAGGCCATTGCACGGATGGGAAGTGTTGACAAAGGCCGCGCATTGTTGCACTTCGAAATAAGGAAAAATGGCAAGCCTGTAAATCCATTGAGGTATCTATCCTCTAATCAGGGATGAATTCAGTGCTTTTTAGTGCCTAAAATGAAATAAATTGGAATAAATTAAACTTTTTTTGATATTTCTCTTGTAATTGTTCTTTTTTTAGATTAAATATGGTCTATAAGTATGTGATTCTTCAAAAGATTTATTAATATTTTCTTATATTGGAGGGCAATAAAAAAAATAACTAACCCTAATTATAACAACATGATGTCACCGTGGGGAGGATAATCATGAGCAATGCAGTCTGCCAAAAGAAAGTAACAAATAAGAAAAACCGTGTTAATGCTAAAGACACGTCGGAAATAGATGATTCAACAACAAAGGATCTGCTTCTTAATGATGTTGTTGAAGACACTGAACTAGGTATTGATAAAAATACTAAGGGATTACCTAAAACAAAAAAAATTACTGATACCGACAAAAAAGCGCCTAAAAAATATGCAGCAAGAGCTACTACAAGTCGTAAAGAACTTGATGCTACTCGTCTGTATTTACGAGAAATCGAATACTCAGCCCTGTTAACAGCCGAAGAAGAAGTATATTACTCGCGCCTGTCACGCAAAGGTGTTGAATCAGCCCGTAAAAAAATGATCGAATGTAACCTTCGCCTGGTTGTGAAAATTGCACGTCGATATATGAATCGTGGTCTGGCTCTTCTGGATTTGATTGAAGAAGGCAACCTGGGTTTGATCAGAGCTGTAGAGAAGTTTGATCCAGAAAAAGGTTTCCGTTTCTCAACTTATGCAACCTGGTGGATACGCCAGACTGTAGAACGTGCGCTGATGAATCAGACACGTACCATTCGTTTACCTATCCATGTTATCAAAGAGCTTAATGTGTATTTAAGGGCAGCACGTAAGCTTGAGCAAACTATGGAGCACGAACCATCTCCTGAAGATATTGCAGCTATGGTTGAAAAACCTGTTGCTAATGTTGAAAAGATGCTGGGTCTTCGAGATCGAGTTACCTCAGTTGATGTACCTGTTGGTAAAGATAATGATCGTCCACTACTGGAGATTATTCCTGATCAGGCTAATCCTGAGCCATCTTCAATTCTTCAAAATGAAGATGTAATGGCTAATCTGGAAATGTGGCTAAATCAACTGGAAGAAAAGCAACGTCAGGTTGTTGTTCGTCGCTTTGGACTGCATGGTTATGAGCGTACAACACTTGAAGAAGTAGGCCGTGAATTGGGTGTAACACGTGAACGTGTACGCCAAATTCAAATGGATGCCTTACGTCATTTGCGTAAGATTCTTGAAAGCCATGGCTTCTCAGAAGACCTGCTGCTTAATGATTAATTAATAAGATTATTAAGTTGTAACTTAAAAGGCGGGAATTTTTATTTCCGCCTTTTTTATTGCAAATTATAAAATAATAGCCGTCACAACATTTCGTCCTTCAGAAACCAGCACATTATATGTGCGGCAAGCAGCACCAGAATCCATAAATTCAATACCCATTCCCTGATTAATTACAGATACATAACTTTGGGGTGAGGGAAATACAAGTTTCTGACCTGTGCCAATTAAAATAACCTCTGGCCTCATATCTAAAATAGCCTTCAGGTGGTCAGATTCTAGCTGAGATATATCAGCTACAGGCCAGCTTTCAATTAGTGTATTTTTACTAATGATAAAACTGCTGCTAAAAACTTTCCCGTCTATAATTATTTCACTGTCATTATATGACTGGATTATATGGCTATTTGTAGAGCTTTCTTCATTAAATTTCATGCTAGTCTCAATTCTTTAAGTAGGCTTATTGATAACAGTAAATGTAGGAGCGGCTTTAGCCGCGATATGCACATCAGGCAGGTATCGCTGCTAAAGCCGCTCCTGCAAAAATTGTTTTAGCTCTGTTAAATGTAAATTATTGACAGCAAAGCATTTTACCAGTAATTTGCCTGATCTATAAATATAGATGTCTTCGGAGATAAAAAATAAATGAAACCGGTCAAGATTGGTTTATTAGGTTTGGGCACCGTAGGTGGTGGTACTGCAACTGTGTTGCAAAGAAACTGTGATGAAATTACTCGTAGAGTAGGTCGGTGTCTGGAGATTGTTCATGCCGCAGCACGAGATGCTGATCAACAAACAGTTGTTGATGCTTCTAAAGTAAAGTTAACTGAAAATGCCGAAGATGTCGTTAATGATCCGGAAGTAGATATTGTTGTTGAATTAATTGGTGGTTATTCACCTGCGCGTGAGCTGGTTTTAAAAGCCATAGAAAATGGCAAGCATGTAGTAACGGCTAACAAGGCACTGATTGCTATACACGGTAAAGAAATATTTAAAGCCGCTCAGGACAAAGGCGTTATTGTTGCTTATGAAGCTGCTGTTGCCGGTGGCATTCCAATTATTAAAGCCGTACGTGAAGGTCTGGCTGCAAATAAAATAGAGTGGCTTGCTGGTATTATTAATGGTACAGGTAATTTTATTCTTACTGAAATGCGTGATAAAGGTCGTGACTTTGCCGATGTTTTAAAAGAAGCACAGGAACTGGGTTATGCGGAAGCCGATCCTACATTTGATGTTGAAGGTATAGATGCTGCACATAAATTAACAATACTTGCATCCCTGGCTTTTGGCATTGAACTACAGTTTGAAAAAACATTTACAGAAGGCATTAGTGAAATTACTCAGGAAGATGTGATTTACGCAGAAGAATTAGGTTATCGCATAAAGCATCTGGGCATTGCACGTAAAACTGAAAGCGGTATTGAAATGCGAGTGCATCCTACGCTTATTCCTGAACGTCGTTTAATTGCAAATGTTGATGGTGTAATGAATGCTGTTTTAGTTAAAGCAGATGCAGTTGGTCCTACTCTTTATTATGGCGCAGGTGCGGGCGCAGAACCCACGGCCTCTGCTGTTGTTGCAGATCTTATTGATGTTGCTCGTGCAATGGATGTAGATCAGGAGCACCGTGTTGCTATGTTAGGTTTCCAGGCGGATGCAATGTCTGACTTGCCTGTATTAGCAGAAGATGCATTTATAACGGCATATTACCTGCGTTTATTAGCTGAAGATAAACCGGGTGTTCTAGCTGATGTGACGCGCATATTTGCAGAAAAAGAAATTAGTATCGAAGCGGTTATTCAAAAAGAACCCAATGAAGGCCAAACACGAGTGCCTTTAATTTTGCTGACTTCAAATGTTGTAGAGAAAAATATGAATGCGGCGCTGGCTGAAATTGAACAGCTGGACTCAATTGAAGGACAGGTAACTAAGATTCGCATGGAGCATCTTGGTTAATAAATAATATGTTGTAAGTTATAAATCGAGACCTTTGCATGAAATAAATCCCGTCATCCCGGTATGCTTTTAAGCCGGGATCCAGTGACCTCAAGTCAGAAAGACACGAGATTCCTGCTAGAAGCATGCAGGAATAATGATAAAACTGGTAACTATTAAAATAATTTTCTTTCGTGCAAAGGTCTCAAATCGTTTTGATTTATAACTTACAACTATTTTTAGTATATTTTTTTACCAAACTCTCAAATTCTGATCTGGAAATCATTTCTGCACCCATACTCTCCATATGATTGGTGTGAACCTGCGAATCAATTAATTTAAAATTATTCTTTTTTAAATATTCACATAAATGCACCAGTGCAACTTTAGACGCATCTGTTTTTTTGCTGAACATGGACTCACCAAAAAAAATCTGGCCAATAGCAATGCCATACAGACCACCTACCAGCTTATTATCTTGCCAGCACTCAAAACTATGGGCATAACCCAGTTTGTGCATTTGATTATATGCAATAAACATATCATTGGTGATCCAGGTGCCAGACTGTTTTTTTCGTTTTTCCGCACAGGCTTTCATAACATCAGCAAAAGCACTGTTTATGCGTATTTCAAATAATTGTTTGCGTAATGTTTTGCGCAGGCTTCGTGAGATTTTAAGTTTTTCTGGAACAAGCACACAACGTGGGTTGGGTGACCACCAGAGAACAGGTTCACCTTCGTTGTACCAGGGAAAAATTCCATGTTGATAGGCATTAAGAAGTCGTCTGGGTAATAAATCACCACCCGCTGCCAGTAAACCATCAGGTTCAGTTAATGCCTGATCAAGAGGTGGAAAAGGAGCGTCAGGATCGTTTTGCAGCCAGTAAAGTGAAATCATTAGCGAAGTTTACGGCAGCTGCTACACTCAAACAATAAAATGAATAATATTCGGGTTAAGTCAATGTCTGATAAATCAATATCTGATCTTTTTGTGTTATTGGTAGAGCCGTCACACTCACAGGCCAAGTTTATTCTCAAAGAACTTAAAGCGGCGGGAATTGTGCGTTTTGGTGCAGCTATTGATGGTCAATCTGCACTTGAATCAATGAATGGCCATCATCCTGATTTAGTAATAAGCGCCATGTATTTGCCAGATATGACAGCGACTGAACTGGTGCAATCCATGAGAGAAGACAGCGCATTACATGATATTGCTTTTATGCTAATTTCCAGTGAAACAGGTTTTGATCAAATTGATCCAATAAAACAGGCGGGTGTTTCAGCAATATTACCCAAGCCTTTTCAGTCTCAGCAATTAAAACGTGCGCTTTACAATACACTGGATATGTTAAGCACTGCGGGTCTGGATCTTGATGATTTTAATCCAGAAGATTTAAAAGTTCTTGTTGTTGATGACAGTAAAATGGCTCGTAAACATATTATCCGTGTGCTTGGTGGTATGGGCATAGAAAAAATTGTAGAAGCGGATGATGGTGCTAATGCAGTGCCCATATTAAGTTCAGAGTTTTTTGATTTTGTTGTTACTGATTACAACATGCCTGAAATGGATGGTAAGGCATTACTAAAATATATTCGTACTAATAGTAATCAACGTTCAATACCTGTGCTGATGGTAACCTCAGAAGGCGATATGGGAAATCTGGCTGCTGTTGAACAGGCAGGTGTTTCGGGAATTTGTGATAAGCCTTTTGAAACAGATGTTGTCAGAGACATGATTCGAATGATGATGGCGGACATTTAAATCACAAGTCATTAAGACTATACCTCATAGGGTATTTAGTTTTCTAAGCTGGCACATTATTATATCTTTCTTTCCTGGCCTGTAATTTAAATAATATGCTAAAGCACATAAAACATTCTGGTAAATGGCTTGTTTCCCATAAAGACTGGAAGGCGCATTTTACTTTTGCACTTGGTGCTATAGTAATTGGTTTAGTTGCAACCTTTATGGCCATTTCAAGTGAATGGGCAAATCATGTTTTTCATCGCATGGCCGAATACTCTCCTTATCTGCCTTTTATTGTTTCTCCTCTTGGTTTGATTCTTGTTGTCTGGTTAACGCAAAAGTTTTTTCCAGGTTCAGAAGGCAGTGGTATTCCACAGGTCATGGCGACATTAGAAATGGGCCATGAAAAAGAACGCAGTATTTTACTGACATTACGCATTGCTATTGGAAAAGCAATGTTGTGTATTTTAGGATTACTAAGTGGTGCATCTATTGGACGAGAAGGGCCAACCGTTCATGTGGGTGCGGCCATTATGTTTTCTTTAAGACGATTTGTTCGTTTTAGAATTTATGATATGGATCGTGTGTTAATTCTTGCAGGTGGTGGTGCAGGGGTGGCGGCAGCGTTTAATACACCATTGGCTGGCATTGTATTTGCGATAGAAGAACTAAGTCGCTCATTTGAAGTGCGTACCCGAGGTTTATTGCTAACAGCCATTATGGTTGCGGCAATAACGGCTATTGCAATATCTGGTAACTATACCTATTTTGGTTCAACGTCTGCTGTCATTGAATTACATAACGCAATAGTGCCTGTTTTTGTGTGCGGTATTATTTGCGGTCTGTTTGGTGGAATATTTAGTTTAATGTTAATTCATGGAAGCAGACTGGTTGCGCCTTTTAGAAAAAACAAACCTTTTGTTATTGCTGCATTGTGTGGTTTAAGTATTGCCATTATCGGATATTACTCGGGACACATGACTTATGGCGCTGGTTACGATGAAGCTAAATCTTTGGTAACTGAAACTGAAAAGCTGGATAACAGTTATGGATATTTAAAATTATTAGCAACTGTTGTTTCATATTTAAGCGGTATTCCTGGTGGAATTTTTGCGCCATCTTTGGCAACAGGTGCAGGTTTGGGCGCGCATATAGCAGAATATTTAACTATGTACCCATACGGTGCGCTTGTTTTATTTGGTATGGTGGGTTATTTCGCGGGTGTTGTTCAAGCGCCTATTACAGCATTTGTTATTGTTATGGAAATGACAGATAAACATGAATTAATTTTACCTTTAATGGTAACGGCATTTATTGCTACAGCCGTTTCAAAATCAATTTGTACAACGCCAATTTACAG
>CAZFUY010000036.1:8757-21080 GCA_964522445.1 uncultured Thiotrichaceae bacterium
CATCGCGGCTAAAGCCACTCCTACAATAAATAAAACAGATTTTGACTTTCTCTACGTCTTTGTGTCTCCGCGTCAAATCATTTAACTTTAAGTTTGATCTGCTTCTTCATCCAGATATTTTTCAGCATCAAGAGCAGCCATACAACCTGCGCCAGCCGAAGTAATAGCCTGTTTATAAACTTGATCACAAACATCACCTGCTGCAAATATACCGGGGATACTGGTGGCAGTTGCATTGCCTTTTAAACCGGACTGAACTTTTAAGTAGCCGTGATCCATATCTAACTGGCCTTCAAAAATCCCCGTGTTGGGTGCATGACCAATGGCAATAAAGACACCTGCCAAATCTATATCTTTGGTGCTGCCATCTTCTGTGCTCTTAATACGAATGCCAGTAACGCCTGTGTTATCGCCTAATACTTCATCTAAAGTGCTATTCCATTCAATGGTTACGTTGCCATTTTTTGCACGCTCTTTAAGGCGATCAGATAATATTTTTTCAGAACGGAACTGATCACGTCGGTGAATGACAGTGACATGATCAGCTATGTTGGCTAAATAAAGTGCTTCTTCAACGGCTGTGTTACCGCCACCAATAACAGAAACTTTCTGACCACGATAAAAGAAACCATCACAGGTTGCACAGGCAGATACGCCTTTTCCTTTAAATGCTTCTTCAGATTCCAGTCCCAGGTACATTGCACTGGCACCTGTTGCGATAATAAGTGCGTCGCATGTGTATTCAGCTGAGTCACCTGTTAAACGAAAGGGGCGCTCATTCAGGTTTGTTGTGTGGATATGATCAAAGATGATTTCTGTACCGAAACGTTCTGCGTGTTTTTTCATGCGTTCCATAAGCTCTGGTCCCTGAACACCTTCAGCATCTCCCGGCCAGTTATCTACTTCGGTAGTGGTGGTTAACTGCCCACCCATTTCCATGCCTGTAATTATTACAGGTTCAAGATTAGCGCGTGCTGCATAAACTGCTGCTGAATAACCTGCAGGGCCTGAGCCTAAAATTAATAATCGGCAGTGTCTGGTTTCGCTCATTTTTAAATCCCCAAATGAAGGTTAATAAGTTATTTTAAAAAGTATAAAGGGTTCGGACTAAAGTTAAAAGAACAAAGGAAAAGCTTTATCATCGTAAACTATACTTACCATTTAGATAAGATCAAAAAAGAAAAATTCATTTATGAAAATAGGCATACCAAAAGAAATAAAAACCCTTGAAGGGCGTGTGGGTTTAATTCCCTGTTATTGTGCTGAGCTTGTACAAAAAGATTATCAGGTTTTTATTCAATCAGGCGCAGGTCTATTGAGTGGTTATGATGATGAAGATTATCAGCAGGTGGGTGTACATATATTATCTGATGCAAAATCATTATATGAGCAGGCAGAACTAATTGTAAAAGTAAAAGAGCCTGTAGCAGGAGATCTGGCGTTATTAAAATCTCACCATTTGCTTTTTTGTTATCTGCATCTGGCCGCGAATGCTGAGCTGGCGCAGACGCTTTGTGATACAGGGCTTACCGCAGTTGCTTTTGAAACGGTGACAGATGAGCAGGGGCGATTACCTTTACTCGCACCAATGAGTGAAATAGCAGGTCGTCTTGCAACGCAAATAGGCACACATTTATTGCATCAGCCACAGGGAGGGCGAGGTGTGCTTTTAGGTGGTTTATCAACCACAGATAAAGGTCATGTCGTGGTTTTAGGTGCGGGTCATGCGGGAAGTGCTGCGGCATTATTAGCCAGCTGTATGGGGGCTAATGTGACGGTCTTTGATAAAAATGAGCAACGTATAGCAGCCATGACACAGGCTGCGGTTAATATCACAGGTCGTTATGCTAAAGAAAATGTAATTGCTCAAACTGTCAAAGAAGCGGATCTGGTTATTGGTGCTGTACTCCTGCCAGGAGCTTATGCACCCAAAGTAGTTAGTGAAGAGATGGTAAAAAGCATGTCACCAGGCAGTGTTATTATCGATATATCGGTTGATCAGGGTGGCTGCATTGAAACTATTCTGCCTACAGATTATCAAAACCCAACATATAGATTGCATGATGTTGTTCATTTTGGTGTAACCAATATGCCGGGAGCTGTTCCCAGAACGGCATCACAGGCTTTGTCGGCGGTTATTAGCCCTTACGTGCAGCGATTATGTGAAGCAGACTGGGATACGGCCGATGACCTGAAACAGGGGATTAATATTAGAGATGGAAAAGTTGAAAATCCTGTTGTTAAGCAGGCTCTGAAATGAACGCTATTGGGGTATAATACCTCGAATTATAAAAATGCTCAGGAATCAGCTCATTGGCACAAGCACGCCGAACTAAAGAATCAATATCCAGTTTTTCAGGTTTAACCATTCATATTGGGCGTGGACTCAGAGAAGCAGCCCTGTTTGTTCTGCTGGCTATTGCCTTATTTTTATTCATAGCACTGGTGACTTATCATGTTGATGATCCTGGCTGGTCGCATACGGGGCCAAGGGATGTCATACACAATCTTGCTGGTGTTGTGGGCGCATGGTTTTCCGATGTGTTTTTTCATATCTTTGGTTATCTCTCATTTTTATTTCCCATTATGATTGCCTATAGCGGATGGCTTGTTTTGCGTGGGCGTAAAGATGATGGCGAAATTGATTTCAAAATACTGGGCATTCGCTGGATCGGTTTTTTTATGACACTGGCTACCGGCTGTGCATTAGCAAGCCTGCATTTTCTGGTCACGCCTGAATCTTTACCACTAGATGGTGGCGGTATATTAGGGCGATGGTTAGGCGATGGTCTGGCATCAGTGCTGGGTTTATTAGGTTCAACTTTATTATTGCTTTCAGTTTTTCTGGCGGGAGTCACCCTGTTTACAGGTTTGTCCTGGCTGGGTGTTATGGATATGGTGGGGGCAGGATTATTAATTGCCTATGAATGGATGGTTTCAAAAATTCGCCAGAAAATTGAATATCGCAAAGAATTAAAAGAAGGTGAGCAGGCCAGACAAAAACGAGAGCAGGTAGTTAAGGCTGATATTAAGAAACAGGTAGAACGTGAAAAAACAGGTAAAAAATCAGTACGCATTGAACCTGTTATTAAAAAAGTTGAATTAAGTGATCGTCATAACAAAGAAAAACAGATTTCTTTATTTGATGATGAGATTGCAGATTCTGAATTGCCGCCATTAAGATTACTCGATGAAGCCATAAAATCAGATAAAGGTTTATCTACAGAAGCACTGGAAGCCATATCAAGACTTGTAGAACTTAAACTGGCTGATTTTAATATTGAAGTAGAAGTGGTCGCCGTGCATCCAGGCCCAGTTATTACACGTTTTGAATTACAGCTTGCGCCCGGTATTAAAGCCAGCAGGATAACGGCATTATCAAAAGACCTGGCGCGATCATTATCTATAGTGAGTGTTCGAGTTGTTGAAGTTATTCCAGGTAAAACCTATGTGGGTCTGGAAATTCCGAATGAACATCGTGAAATTGTTTCCTTAGGTGAAATTCTTATGTCAAAGGCTTATGACAAAGCCTCTTCACCTTTAACAGTTGCTTTAGGAAAAGATATTTCAGGTAATCCTGCGGTTGCTGATCTGGCAAAAATGCCTCATTTACTGGTTGCAGGTACAACAGGCTCTGGTAAATCTGTGGGCATTAATGCAATGCTCATGAGTTTGCTTTACAAAAGTTCACCAGAAGATGTGCGGTTAATTTTAATTGATCCAAAAATGTTGGAGCTTAATGTTTACGATGATATCCCTCATCTGTTAACCCCTGTTGTTACAGATATGAGTGAAGCGGCTAATGCCTTGCGCTGGTGTGTGGGTGAAATGGAAAATCGTTATCGTTTAATGGCTGCTTTAGGCGTGCGTAATATCACCGGATATAACAAAAAAGTAAAAGAAGCCATCGATGCAGGTGAACCGCTTAAAGACCCATTGTTTACGCCAGAAGAATTTATGGGAGAAGATCAGGTTATACCCACCTTAAAACCATTACCGTATATTGTTGTTATTGTTGATGAGTTTGCTGATCTAATTATGGTTATTGGTAAAGTGATTGAACAACTAATAGCCAGGCTGGCACAAAAAGCACGAGCTTCAGGCATACATTTAATTCTCGCCACTCAACGACCCTCGGTGGATGTTATTACCGGATTAATAAAATCCAATATTCCTAGTCGAATTGCATTTCAGGTGTCGTCAAAAGTGGATTCAAGAACCATACTGGATCAAATGGGCGCGGAACAATTATTGGGTCATGGTGATATGTTGTATATGAATGCAGGCAGCAGTATTCCAGAGCGTGTACATGGAGCGTTTATCGATGATCATGAAGTACATGCTGTTGTTGAACATTTAAAAGAACAGGCTAAACCCAATTACATATTAAATTTGATAGAAGATAACAGTGGTACAGTTGTATTACCTGGCGAAACACCTGTCAGCAGAGGCGATGAAGTTGATGCGTTATATGATGAAGCGGTAGCTATCGTAACGCAAACAGGTAAAGCCTCTATATCGTATGTACAAAGGCGATTAAAAATTGGTTATAACCGTGCTGCACGCATGATAGAAGAAATGGAAGCAACGGGTGTTGTTAGTGCTATGCAGTCTAACGGGCAGCGTGAAGTATTAGCGCCCCCGCCTCCTCAAGATTAGTAACTATTACCAGACCGGCAATCCTTTGCTGAAAAAGTTGAGATAAAATATAAATGAAATTCAAATTATTATTACCTGTTAGTTTTTTATTATTGTTCTTTGTAACACAGGCAGATGCAGGTAAAGCACGTGACTTGTTTGAAACGTTTTTAAAAAATACGGATAGCATGCAATCACATTTTCAGCAGAAGCTTCTCGATCAACGCGGGATTCTTCTTCAGCAATCTGCGGGAACATTTACTTTAAAACGGCCAGGCAAGTTTCTATGGGATTATGTTATTCCTTATCCTCAGAAGATTATTTCTAATGGCGTAAAAATATGGATTTATGACACGGAGCTGGAACAGGTTTCAATAAAAAAATATGATCAAATATTAACGGGCGCACCGGTTATATTGCTGGATCAATATAAAGATCTGGATAAAGATTTTATGGTTCGAGATAAAGGACTGATTGAAGGCCAGTACTGGGTAATCTTAACGCCAAAAACAGTCGATAATGAATTTAAGAAAATAGCAATAGGAATGACGGAGCAGGGATTACGAACGATGAAACTTCGGGATAGTTTTGAACAGACGACTATTATAGAATTTGAGAAATTAGATGCGAATATAAAGCTGGATGATAAAATTTTTGATTTTGTACCACCTGAAGGTACAGATGTAGTTGGTGATTTTTAAAATATTGTTTCCTGAATTTAAGTCATCCCGAGCGCAGCCGAGGGATCTTAAATACCCTGAGACTAAGATCCCTCGGCTGCGCTCGGGATGACAAAGTAAATGAACAAAACTAGAGACCAGAAATACCATCCATTAGCCGATAGAATGAGGCCAGAAAGTCTTCAGGACTATATTGGTCAGGATCATATTCTAGGTAAAGAAAAACCGTTAAGAAAAGCCATTGAATCGGGCAAGTTGCATTCAATGATATTCTGGGGGCCTCCCGGAACAGGAAAGACCACACTGGCAAAACTCATTGCCAATTATTCTGATGCGCAGTTTTTAAGTATCTCAGCAGTACTCGCGGGTGTAAAAGATATACGTGCCGCGATTGATAAAGCGCATCAATATTTTGATGTTTACCAGAAGCCAACTATTTTATTTGTTGATGAAGTGCATCGTTTTAATAAATCACAACAGGATGCCTTTTTACCCTTTGTAGAAGATGGCACGGTTTGTTTTATTGGTGCAACCACTGAAAATCCATCGTTTGAATTAAATAATGCATTGTTATCACGCTGTAAAACCTATGTGTTAAAGCGTATTAATGAAGCTGCAATTATTCAATTATTAAAACGAGCAATAGCAGATAAAGATAATGGGCTGGGTGTTGATCAAATAGAAATAGAAGATGATCTGTTAAGTGTTATTGCAAAAGTAGCTGATGGTGATGCAAGGCGAGCATTAAATTTTATTGAAGTTGCAACAGAACTTGCAGAAGAAAAAGATCATAAATTACTTATTACAAAAAATATAATCGAAGATGTAACATCGCAATCACTCAGACGTTTTGATAAAGGCGGTGATTATTTTTATGATCAAATATCTGCGCTACATAAATCAGTAAGAGGCAGTAATCCAGATGCAGCGCTGTACTGGATGTGCAGAATGTTGGATGGTGGTTGTGATCCTTTGTATATCGCAAGACGAGTTGTGCGTATTGCAACAGAAGATATAGGTAATGCTGATCCACGAGGATTACGAATAGCACTTGATGCATGGGAGTCTTATGAGCGATTAGGTTCGCCAGAAGGTGAGCTGGTTATTGCACAGGCTATTATTTATCTGGCCTGTGCAGCAAAAAGTAATGCGGCATATATGGCTTATAAAACGGCAATGCAGGATGCAAAACAAAGTGGAAGTATGGAAGTGCCTATGCATATTAGAAATGCCCCCACCCATTTAATGAAAGAGCTGGGGCATGGTGAGAATTATCGCTATGCGCATGATGAAAAAAATGCGTTTGCTGCAGGTGAGACTTATTTCCCTGATGAAATGGGAGAGAAAATTTATTATCAACCTGTAGAACGAGGCCTGGAAATAAAAATAAAAGAGAAACTGGATTATTTGCGTGGTCTTTCTAGAGAGTGATTTTTTCTGCAAATACATGCAACTCAATGACGGTATTTTTTAATTTTTATCTTAATCTTAAAAAGATAATGCTAAAGCCTTGCATTTAAGGTGCATAGTTTTTACTAGCGTCCTGGGACAACCAAAGCGTTTGCGTGTAATTGCGTTCATTTGCGGACTATATGCTTTTTGCTTTTAAAGCATATTCATGGAGATAACCCAGCCTCTTTTGTTAAAAAACTTTTGATTTCTCCTTGACCTCTGGATCTTTGATGTTATTCTACTATTCAATAGATTAGTTGAATAGTAGCTCTTTTCTAACTGATAGAGCATCAAGCCCCATTAAAGGAGATAGTTATGTCCATTTCAATTATTGTCGCTGGTCTGATCACAGGCATGTTGCTGGGCGTATTTGGCAGTGGTGGTTCAATTATTACCATGCCTGCATTACTCTATTTACTTGATGTAGAGCCTAAAGCGGCTATTGCCATGAGTCTGGGTATTGTGGCGATTACAGCTTCTATTACGGCTCTACAGCACTGGTATCATGGCAATGTAAATCTTAAAATTACTGCAATTTTTGGTTTGTTTGGTGTTATTGGTACCTATGTTGGTGCACAGATTGGTGTGATTACGCCTGTGGTAATTCAACTCAGTGTGTTTGCTCTGGTGATGTATGTGGCTGCCTGGAAAATACTCAGGCCATCACCCCAGCATAAATCTGTGGGAGCCGCTGTGGCAGTTTGCCCCGATGGTTATTGTGATGATCTTGAATATGCTCATATTGCGATTCATGGTATTGCTGTGGGCATATTAACCGGTATTGTGGGTGTGGGCGGTGGTTTTCTGATTGTTCCGGCACTGGTACTGTTATCTGGTTTGCCCATGAAAAGAGCTGTGGGCACATCTTTAAGTATTGTTGCCCTAAAATCATTTGCAGGCTTTGCCGGTTATGCTGACTCGGTGACTATTGACTATCAGATGATGATGATATTTACCATCATTGCTGTTGTCGGTAGTCTGGCAGCTAGTCAGCTGGGTCATTATCTACCGGCTAATTTACTTAAAAAAGGCTTTGGTGGTTTTCTGCTGCTAGTGGCCAGTTATATTTTATTCAAGAGTGTTTTATTTAATGTATAAATAACAGATAAATAAGATCACCATAAGAAAAGATAAAAAATAAAAATCTATATGAAAGGAGCAATGATAATAGGGCGTGGTTATGAGTGATATCTGAGAGTAGTGGGGGGGCGATATCATTTGACCAATAAAGCCCTGGAAAAATTGTTAAGGAAAAATTGTTAAGGAAAAATTATTTATTATTAGTGCTCAATCGTATAGCCAATGTAATCTGGTTGCGTAATGTTTTTATTAAACTAAGTTGCACATCATCACAAAAAGATGCTGGTGTAATGCTGTCAATATATAAAATTCCAAGTGGTATGTTCTTAACTATGATGGGATACACCAGCATTGATTTTTTTGAATATTCCTGACGATACCATGAAGGTATCAGGTCTTTACATTCATCATTGTTAATGTCTTTAATTATTAAGTCTTTTTGTTGTTTTAAAGCCTGATTAAAAATATCTTTATCACCGCCAAGAGGTATGCTTAATCTGTGGATAATTGTTTCAGCATCGCCACCAAAACCAAAGCGTGCATTAATTGAAGTGCGTGATCTATTAATAAAACAGAACATGACGCGAGAGAAGCCAAATCCTGAAAATATAGTTTCCATGACCATAACAAGTATGTCATTAAATGAGCCATTTTCGAGTATTGTGTCTGTTATTTCCTTGATGGCAAAAATAATATTTTCTCGACGATTTTCTTCTTCTGATTTTGCTTTTTCTCGTTCAGCTGTTACTTCATCAAGTATTTCTTTTGCTTCTTCTGATTTTTTTGGAGCCCAGCTATTTGCTTTTTTAAATATTGCACTGTCTTTTAAATTTAAATCAACCAGCTTTGCATATTTTTCCATTTCATCAATGGAGTTGCTGAGTATCTCTTCCATCTGGCTACGAGAAATAGTCATGGTGTTACTAAAGCGTGCAGCTAAATTATCAAATGCCTGACCTCGTTCTCCAACTTTAGTAGTGCTGATTAAATCAGTGTATTCATTTGAAAAACTGGCAACGTGTTTTAATGTATCAGTTTGACTAATAGGTTTTTTTACTTCTCCTGGTGGTAATGGGTGCATACTTTCAATTATTTCAGTGGGTAATTCCCAGGTTTCACCTACGGCTATACCAATTTCTTCAAAGGTAACACCTAAAACTGATTGAGCTGCATGATCTTCTTTCATTCCCTTGCGTTTTATATGATCAAGAATGACTTCCATTTCTTCAGGAAAATAGTAGATGGCAAGTAATTTTCCAAGGCGATGAAACATTGAGCAGACATAAGCTTCTTCTGTGTCCTGTATTTTAAGTTTTTTAGCTAAATCATTTGCAATGCTGCTGCTAATCATTGATTCAATGCAGGCTTCTTTAAGAGATTCAGCCTGGTTTTTGTCTTTTAAATGATCGAGTAACATTAGGCCCAAAGCGGCATTACGAACTTCCTCAAAACCTAAAATAACAACGGCACGAGAAACGGTACTAATACGTCCACCGTATCCACTGTACATGGGGGAGTTAACCAGGCGTAAAAGTTTTGAAGAAAGTGAATAATCTTTAAGAATGGCATTGGATAAAATATTGGCAGATGAATCGCTATTAGCCTGAGCTTTCTGGCTTACTTCAATCACCTGATGTGACATTGTGGGGAAATCTTTTTTCTGTTCCATACGACGTAATAAAAATTGTATGGTGGTATTTGTGCTATCGGATGCTTTTGTTTTATGTGTTGAATTATCAGGTTCTATTTTTTCCAGAAGATTCATCAGGTCATGGCGCATATCCAGTGCATCACCGTATCGTTGAGCAGGATTTTTTTCTAATGCTTTTTGTATAATAGGTTTTAAGCCGGGATCTATATCTTTAGGATAATTAATTTCTTCATTTAAAATTTTATTAATAATAGCGAATTTATTATCACCCTCTATTGCCGGTTTGCCTACGGTCATTTCAAATAAAATTAAACCTAAAGTAAAAATATCTGATGCAGGAATGACTTTTTTATTATCACATTGTTCTGGAGATAAATAACTAAGTGTTCCCCATACGCCATCTTCGGTAGGGTTGCCCATTAATGCGGCAATGCCAAAATCCATCAGGCGGGGGATATCGCTACCTGAAGTGAGCATAATATTATGAGGACTTAAATCACGGTGGATAATGCCAAGTTTATGTGCATAAGCGATAGCATTTAAAATAGGGTCTAGAAATTTAATGGCATCTTTTGCAGGGATACGTCCTTTCTTTATTAAATATTCACGAAGTGATACGCCATCAACATATTCAAAAACTAAATAAGGTTTACCATTATCTTCATCTGCTTCAAACAGGGTGATGATATTGGGATGCTGTAACTTGCTTACTGTTCGTGATTCTTTTAATAGTTGTTGTTTAACCTGAGCGCTGTTTTTTTCAAGCTGGATGGTTTTAATTGCAACATTACGTTCCAGTTGAGTGTCTGAAGCAAGGTAGACAATGCCCTGAGAGCCTTTACCTAATTCACTAATAACTCGAAAACGACCAATGTAACCAGGTAATATTGAGGCAGAAGGGGATGAGGGCATATGTCATATCATTTAATAAGTGGCTGATATTAAAGAGGATAGACTAAAAAAATAAAAAAGCTGTTAGTCGTTGAGTCCAGGTGTCGGAGTCAAAGTTGTTTACTTTTATGTCAGCCTGTCACATTAGCAATCAACTTTGACTCCGACACCTGTGGATAAAAGATTATTTCAATCGTTTGTATTTAATCCGATGTGGATTCAAAGCTTCATCACCTAAACGATGTTTGCGATCTTCTTCATAATCGGAGTAATTACCTTCAAACCAGGTTACTGTGCTATCGCCTTCAAAAGCCAGAATGTGAGTGGCAATACGATCCAGAAACCAGCGATCATGTGAAATAACCACGGCACAGCCGGGGAAGTCGAGTATGGCTTCTTCCAGTGCGCGTAGAGTTTCTACATCGAGGTCATTGGTGGGTTCGTCGAGCATAAGTAAATTGCCGCCTTTTTTCAGCAATTTGGCCAGATGCACTCGGTTGCGTTCACCGCCCGATAAATCTTTGATGTGTTTTTGCTGGTTTTCACCTTTGAAGTTGAAATGACTGACATAGGCTCGGGAATTGATGGTGTAGTTGCCAACGGTGACATTATCGAGGCCATCTGAAATGTCTTCCCAGACTGTTTTATTGCCATCCAGATCGTCGCGGCTTTGGTCTACATAAGAGATTTTAACCGATTCACCTATTTTAAATTCACCACTATCTGGCTGTTCTTCGCCTGTGAGAATACGGAACAGGGTGGTTTTACCTGCACCATTGGGGCCAATTACACCGACTATGCCGCCTTTGGGAAGGTTAAAGCTCAGGTTCTCGTATAAAACCTTATCACCATAACGTTTACTGATATCTTTTGCTTCAATAACCAGATCACCCAGCCTTTCACCCGGTGGGATATACAGGCTTTTGGTTTCACTGCGTTTCTGGTAATCAGGGGATGATAATTCTTCAAAACGTTGTAAGCGGGATTTGCTTTTTGCATGGCGGCCTTTGGCATTAGAACGAACCCATTCAAGTTCAGCTTTAATGGCTTTTTGACGACCCGCTTCTTTTTTCTCTTCCTGTTCCAGTCGTTGATCTTTTTGCTCCAGCCAGGAGGAATAATTACCTTCCCAGGGAATGCCGCGGCCTCGGTCAAGTTCAAGAATCCAGCCAGCAACATTATCGAGAAAATAACGGTCATGGGTTACAGCAACCACAGTGCCAGTAAATTCTTTCAGGAATCGTTCCAGCCAGGCAACCGATTCTGCATCAAGGTGATTGGTTGGCTCATCAAGAATGAGCATATCAGGGTTGGATACTAATAAACGGCACAAAGCGACACGACGGCGTTCACCGCCAGAAAGTTTAGTTACATCTGCATCCCAGGGTGGCAAGCGCAGGGCATCGGCTGCAATATCCAGCTTATGCTCCATATTATGTCCGTCCGATGCCTGAATAATATTTTCAAGGCGAGCCTGTTCACTGGCCAGCGCATCAAAATCTGCATCGGGTTCGGCATAAGCGGCATAAACCGCATCCAGTTGAGTCTGAGCATCGCTGACTCCCTGTAACCCCTCTTCAATATTGCCGCGAACATCTTTATCTGGATCAAGGTCAGGTTCCTGAGTCAGGAAACCAATTTTAATACCCGGCTGTGGGCGAGCCTCGCCAATAATGTCTGTATCAACACCGGCCATAATGCGCAGCAAAGTAGATTTACCCGCACCGTTATAACCCAGTACACCAATTTTTGCGCCGGGGAAAAAGTTTAGATAAATATCTTTAAGGATTTCTTTCTTTGGTGGAACGATCTTTCCCACGCCGTTCATCGTGAATATATATTGAGCCATAGAATTTTATTTGCAGTTGTTAGTTATATTGTTTGTAATGCATTATACGTGATTGTGTCACAAAATTTGTTGTATTGACTAT
>CAZFUY010000036.1:21180-24915 GCA_964522445.1 uncultured Thiotrichaceae bacterium
CTTGATTATGCTGCTACTACTAGAGAGCCAATTAAAAATGTGGTTGTTGAATTAATATGTAAGGCTGATACGGGTGATGAAGTTATATCAACAACGGTTACTGATAATAGTGGAGGCTATAGTTTGTCTGCGCCTTCAAATATTACTCCCAGTGTATTTGTTCGAGTAAAAGCGCAAATGTTAAGCACGGCTACACCATCCTATAACTTTACTGTGGTTGATAATACCCAATCGCAGGCTTTGTATGTTATGGATAGTGCTACATTTAATATTGGCAGCGCTGATATTTTAAATAAAGATTTACATGCACAGTCTGGATGGACTGGTTCAGCATATATAGATGATGATCGTGTTGCAGCGCCTTTTGCTATTCTTGATAGTGTACGGGTGGCAATGAATAAAGTAATTCAGGTGGATTCATCGGTCGTATTTCCTGCATTAAAACTTAACTGGAGTGTTTTAAATACAACGGCAACAGGCAGCCTTGGTGCAGGTGAAATTACATCATCTCATTATAATGGTGCTGATATATATATCTTAGGTGCAGCGGATAATGACACCGATGAATATGATGATCACGTTATTATTCATGAATGGGGTCATTATTTTGAAGATAAACTTTCACGAATTGATTCGGTTGGTGGTGAGCATGCACTTAGTGATATTTTAGATATACGTGTTGCCTTTAGCGAGGGGTTTGGCAATGCCTATTCAGCAATAGCCAGTGGTGATGCCATTTATCGTGATTCTACAGGCGGATCTCAGGCCAGTGGTTATGGGCTTGATCTTGAAAATAATAGTTGTACTAATGCAGGTTGGTATAGTGAATGCTCAGTGCAATCTATTCTTTATGATTTATTTGATGCTTCAAATGATGGTGCTGATGCAGTGAGTTTAGGTTTTTTACCTATTTATAATGTATTAATTAATGAACAAAAAAATACAACGGCATTAACCAGTATTTTTAGTTTTATTAAACCGCTAAAAGATGCAAGTAGCACTTCAGTTAGTAATGCAATTGATACACTTGTATCAGGTCAAAGTATCGATGTAATAACCGATATTTATGGTGATTCTGAATTAACAAATAATCCCGGATCAGTTAATCAATTACCTATATTTACACAAATGTAATGGAGCCTAAGGTGTTAAAATTATTTTTAAGTATTTTTTTGCTGACTTTAATTGCATGTAATGCAGAAACGGCTTCGTATAAAAATGAAACACGAACCATTCAATATAAACCCCATGCGCCTGTAAGCATGACATTCAGCATGCCTGAAAAAATAAAAGTTAATGAAGAATTAACTGTAAAGGTTACGTTTAAAAATGATATTGATGTGGATGATATTATTATCCGCTTTCATACAAATAATAATTTAAAGCTTGTTAGTGAAAAACAATATTCGTTAGGCGTACAGGCATCGTCTCAATTAAATGCAGTTAATGTTATTGTTATTCCTCAGAGTAAAGGCGTTTTTTATATTAATGTTTCTGCAACATTAGTCAGTAACGGAAAACATCAGTCACGTAGTTTTGCGATCCCTGTTAATGCGGGTGTGCAAAATCAGTTAAAGACAAATACTATGCAGAAGAACACTTCAGCTTCAGGCGGTGTTATCTCAATGCCTGCAGTTGAACCTTAAGAGAGTTGTTGGTTAACTTGTTCATAATTATCTGTATATATTACATATTCGTCATATTCTGACAAATTTTATTGCCTGTAAAATAAGGCATTTAAAAAAAATTCAAGTTGTTTATAAAAAAACTATTTTTTTCTAAATAGTCTGCTATAAATACCTGAGAGCAGTTTAACTCTTAAATGCTCTCAAATGAAAACCTGGTTGTTAAATGATAAACGAAGGTATCCTTAAGCAGAAGCTGAGGGATGCAAAGTACCGGTTCAGAGGGTAATCCCCTTATGACAACGGAACTGCCGGCGTTTAAAGCTTCCCAGGTAATATCCATGCCCTCGAAACTTTAGTGTAGTTCCTCCAAAAATATAATTTTACTTTGGAGTAAGCAACATGAAGCATCTTGTTCTTTTTACAGCACTATCCCTTATTTTAAATGGTTGTAGCAGTGGTAGTAGCAGCAGTAGTAGTGATTCTTCTTCGGTTAGTGGTCTGGATCTGCCAGATAGTGTGAGTGTTGTGACTGCTGATTCCAGTAGTTCTGGAAAGCTTACATTTGGCAAGTCCAGCAGTAATTTTTCAGGTTTATCTGCTGCGTTTAAGTCTTTAACAGATGCAGATACTCAATATACAACGGATCAAATACATACTTATGTTTATGATGCTTCAATGGAGTCATTAGACACGGTGAATATGATCATGTGTTTAATGGAACAAACACGTGCTACAGATATGGTTAATCAAGGTGCTTACATTGCGCTGGTAAATGAAGATAAATGTGAGCAGGGTCAGAATCAAAGCAGCAGTGGTTCAACAGGCCAGTCAAGCGGTGGTGGGGCTACTGAATTTAATAGCTGGACTGTTTTATCCACTCGTGAAAGTGACACATCAGATCAAATTGTAAAAATCTGGGTGCCAGGCACAACGGGTGGTTCAAATCCTATGGATAGTCAGACTATTTTGATTGAACTAACTGCATCAGAAGGTGTAAGTGCTTCTTTACCTTTTGGTAGTTTTTCTATGACATTCAAAGGTGTAGTTGATGCCGGCAACTTTGGTGGTACGGCAGGTGTTGAGATGGAGACGATGAAAGGTCTTCTGCAAACGGTTGCTAATTCTCAAAGTCAGCCACAGTTTAGTTTTGTAAATATAGGTGGTGATGCGCTGTCAGGTACTTCGGGTACTAACTTCTCATTTGAAGAAGCGGCTAATGTTATTTTAGATGATGCATCGGGTACTGGCGGTGTTGCGTTAACTTCTCGCAGTAATAGCTTTTTTGATGGAGCGACAACTCAGACACAGGCTTCAACCTATGCTATTGCATTTAACAGTAACTATCTGTTAAGGGGAAAGGATAACAATGGTGATAATACTGCAGATGCACAAATCTGTAAGTCCAGATCTCAGTTTGATACCCAGGTGTGGCGCTATAACTTATATCATGCAGCTGATGGCACGTTTAATGGTGCAACTGTAACGGGTGGTCAGCGAGTTGAATTAAACTCAGGCTTCCCATTTACATATGATAGTAATAATGATGGTACTGATGATGAGTATGGCTGGATTGGATATCATGGTATCTGGTCTGGAAACAATACTTTATCTGATGGTGACACAATTACTCAGTTTGATTATACAAACGATACTCAAATTGATCATACTGTGAATATTGCTTCTGGAAAGATGATTCGTCGTACAGCTATTTCTGAGTCATTGACAACCTTCCAGGGGGATGATTTCCAGTTCTGGGGTATGCATCCAACATTAAATACTTTTGGTCAATGGGCAGTAACGGTTGATGGCAACAATGCTTTCCAGATCACAGGTGTTTTCAGTTGGGGTGAGAATGGCCCTACGGTTTCATCTACAGTTGATGATGACAATGATCCTCAAACAGCTGAAGTATCTGCTGCTGCTGCATTAACTGTAAATAATAATGAAAATATATGGCTGTGGAGTGATTCACTAGGCGGTAATATTGCTTATGTAGAAGATAATGCTGTTGCGGCTGCTGACCGTGTAGTTACTTTCTACGGTGAAGAGTTTGTTAGTCCTGCTGATGCTACATTGTTTCCAACAGGAACAACCAGTGTAACGCTAT
>CAZFUY010000037.1:0-24905 GCA_964522445.1 uncultured Thiotrichaceae bacterium
CATTTTCACGATTTGTAAAGCCGCAGCGTTGAATGTCTTCATCTGTGTTGCCTTCATAAGCGCCTGCCATCAGCTGACTATGTGCAACGCCCACTTTTAATTCGCCACGATTAATTAAGATATTCATGTCGCCAATAAAGCCTTTTTCATTTTCAGAAAACTTTTCAAAGAGTTCTGGATGAATAACTGTGCCATCGGTTTCTTTTAATAATGGGAAAGGATTAGCCCAGTAGCTACTTTCTTTTGCGCCACGATGAGTTTGAGTTGAGCCAGCAGCAACACGTTCACCAAGACGGAAATGCTCAAGAGCATCTTCGATATGCATGTCTGATTGAATAGTGGATTCGCCAGGTTCAATTAAAGTGAAGTTATTCATGTACAGTAAAACATCAAGTGGATCATCACGGAAAAGTTCATTAACGTCTGTTACGGGAACAATTTGTCGTGCATTTGATCCAGTGTCTTTGTTGTAACCAACTTCACGTCCCTGCATTTCCAGTTTTGCTTCTTCACTAAAACCATCAAGGCAGGCAAATGCGCCTGTTTCTGTGCCTGAAAAAATGGGGCGTGTAATATCATCATCGTTGTTTTTCTGTAAACGAATTTTACCCATGTCATCTGCTTTAATTAGCATCTCAGCAATATAAGGCTGGTCCTTTTCATTGAAGCGAACGGCATAACGAGTACAGCCGCAATGCAGTGGCAATGCGCCATCTAAAATAGCTAATACATTATGTAATGTAAGAATAGGTTTTTTACAATAGCCAAAATATTTTAATTCATCTATATCAGGAACGAGGCCAATAAGTAACTCATTTTCTTTGTCGTAGTAGTAACCTAAATCTTCTTCTGTTGCATTAGGGAAGCCGAAGAAGAAAATGCCATCAGCTTTTCGATTTTTGATTATGTCCATAACACTGGCAAATGGGAAAAGATTTAAGATGCCAGGTTCCATTTCTATGCAACCACGAGATTTATGGATGTAGGTAATAATAAGTGAAGTGCCTACCTGTAATGGCACAGAAACCCAGTCATCAATATTTACTTCGCCAAGACGTAATGGATTATGATCTAGCTCATAAAATGGTTTTGCGCGCTTATTTGATGGCGTTGAATAATCAATGCCAGTTTTCATATCCGCTGCAATAGTTAATGGGATATGAGATAAAACAGAATAATCAGCTGGGTAATTAAAGTAATGGCCTGAAATTTCGCCAGCTGTTACGTTAGGCGATGCGTCCATACCGGCAGTACGGCGAACGCCCTGTTCCAGTCCTACTTTATTTAGAAATACACGTCGTGTTTCAAGAACAAGCTCGGCAACTTTCTGTGATTTGTCGCTTACTTTTTCTTTAACGGTATCAGGTGTTTCAAGGCCGGTAGAAACGACATCGTTCTGTAGACGAACAAGGCGAGAATAGCCTGCACCACGATAGTGATGAAATGCGCCATTCATAAAGCGAACCAGCTCACGAGCATGCTCTTCCTGTGCCTTGCTGGCAAAACCATCGGATTCCAGGATTTTGATCAGGTCACGAACTCGGACATGATTAATAAAATCAATTTTCTGCTCGGATTCCTGTTTCTGGTTATCTGAGCGATTTTCCAGATCTGATATAAAGGTTGCTTTATATATTTTAAGGAATCGTGCAAAAGCCAGGCTTCTCAGAAGCTGGCCAGGAGTGTTACAGCCGTCGCGTATTTCTAAAATTTGTTCCATAGCATCTTGAATTTCTATTAATAGAGGGTGCGAATAATAAACTGTATCGGCTGTTCAGGCCAATTAGCTATTTATAGACAGCTATTAATAATATTTAATGCCAGGAAATAAATTATATTTATTCTATTAATCAATAGCTTATAGTTGTTTTCTAAGATATGAACAATTCAGAGGTGTCTGCGTAAATCTGGTAATTAATGACTTTACTACCTTCCATTTTGAAAATATTGGCAAAAGGCACAGATAAAGTAGTGTCATTATGGCGAGTATAAGTTACCAGTCCCTGAATGAAGATATATTCATTAATAGCCCAGTTATTCTCAATTGAATGTTCAATTGCTTTAATGGCAGAAAAAAAACCAGCGACAGCCTCTTTGATATTATTTTTTCCTGTCACCGCATCCGTATTGCCAAATTTAAAGCGGGCATTGTCTGTAAGATAATTAGAAAAAGCTTCTGCATCAAGGTTATCGATAGTGCTAAATAAATCAGTAATCCAGTTCATTATATTTCCAGTGTATTCAGAGATTAGAAGGCAAATTGCACGGTAAATTTAGAAAATTGATTATGCCACAATTGAGCATAATTCATCGCTGAAAATTCAGATTTCATCCATTTAGAAACCATAGTCTAACTGTAAATTAATAATCAGAGCAGTACAAAAGGTGCTGTGATTAATGGATAAACGAGGATCTAATTATGAACAGAAAAAGATTATATATTGCGATGACATTAGTGCTGCCTGCTTTTATTGCAGTGGGTTGTGGTAGTAATAATACGCGGTCTATTGCTGAAGAAAACCCAATAATTAAAGCAACTGAAATACAGAAAGAAAATTTCCAGAATAAAACTGAAGAAGTGATGTTAGAAAGCAAACAGCCTGATACCCCAACAGAAGTAAACAGGGATGAGTCTGGTGATTATAAACTGGCAGAAATAAAAGAAGGTGAGCAGGAGCAGACTATTGAATCTGTGAATAGTAAAGATGAGTCACCTCAGCCAGATCAGGTCAGTATTTATTTTGAAACAAATGAAATTAATGTGAAGCAGAGAGATTATGAAAATTTGATATCTCATGCAGAGT
Organism: uncultured Thiotrichaceae bacterium; assembly: GCA_964522445.1. GTDB lineage: Bacteria > Pseudomonadota > Gammaproteobacteria > SZUA-229 > SZUA-229 > CAZFUY01. The sequence continues at coordinate 2,805 of CAZFUY010000037.1, forward strand.
ATTTAATAAAAAATCCTGAGATTAAATTAATATTAACAGGTCATACCGATCAAAGTGGAAATATTGAGTACAACAAAAAACTGGCTATGAAACGTTCAAAATCAGTTGCCCAGGTTTTAATTGAATATGGTGTTCAGGCTGGGCAAATTATTACTAAAAGCATGGGGGAAAATGCGCCGCTATCAGGACTTGAGCATACTGTGTATGACCGGCGTGTAGATATAGAATACATACAGGAAACGCAGTTAACTGAAAGATAATAAAAGCAACTCTGGAGGAGGGTGTTTCCGCCTGTATTAGCTGAGATGTTAAACAGGCGTTTTTTATTTTTTATATGAATTATTTATCTATAAAAACGGGGAGTTTTATAATGAATTCAACACCTGAATTATCATTAAGGTTTTGTGCAAAAATAATTCCTTTATGTGCGTCGACAATTAGCTTGACAATATAAAGCCCTAATCCTAAATGGGGTTGATCTGTTTTTTGTTCTCGAATGCTAACCATAGAATCAAATAACTGTGTTTTCATATGCTCTGGTAGCAATGAGCCTTTGTTTATAATGCTAATTATTATATGGTTTTTATTTGCAGATGTTTTAATTGTGATCTTGCTATTTTCTGGGCTAAAACTAACAGCATTGCTAATTATTTTATCTAACATCTGTACAATAAGTTCAGGCGAGCCATTAATTAAAAATATATTATTACAGCCTGTTTTATTGAATTCTCTTTGGGGATAGATATCTCTATAAGCCTCTGTGCTGCTATTAATAATGTCGCATATATTAAATGTTTCAGGGTCTGTAGATTCAATGCTTTGCTCAACTCGGCTGGCTTCGCTCATGGTGGTAATTATTTTGCTTAAGCGTTCGCTGCCTTCTCTGGCTCGTTGAGCATATGTTTTTGCGTCTTCTGGAATATCTTTTTCTGCCAGATTATCCAGTGATGATTGTACAACTGCCAGAGGTGTTCGTAACTCATGGGAAAGTTTTGAGGCTAATGATTTAAGGTATTGAGTATATTCGCTTAAACGATTATTCATAGTTGAAAAGCTTCTGGATAAATCACCCAGTTCGTCTTTTGCTTTAGATGCTGTAAATTTATGGTTAACTGTGCCATCAGATGAGATGATATGATCAGTTGCATTGCGTAGTTTTCGGATGCGGAAAGATAAAAAAGTAGCGTATCCCAGTAGTCCTGTTATTGAAATTAAAATAGCAATAGAGCTAAGAGATATTAATCGACTTAAGGCTTTATTTGTTAAAGTTAAAATAGCATCGCTGCTTTGATCTGCTATAACGACGGCAACCACCTGCTCATCAATTACAACTGGATAGCTGGCAGATACAATTGCATTGTTTGATCTTATTGGTTTGTACCATGAAGTGCTTTCCTTATTGGCTAATGCCTGTTTAATAATATCTCCAGATAGCTTTCCCTGAGATTGTTTTATTGCCTCTTCTGTGTAGTCAGGTGAATCCATAATAAAATGATAAAGCTGGTTTAATATAGATAATAAAGTATCGTTAAGTTCTATATTTTGATTTACAGGGTTTTTAACTTTAGCTGATCCGGCACTGGCTAATAGCCAGCCCTGAATATTGGCAATGCGTAAACGTGCGTTATCCTGTTTGAATTTGTTTAATAGAGTTTCTAAATCCCTTGATGTTTGTATGAGTAAACCATTGTTTTTATCAGTTAAATAATCCCATGTTCCAAACCAGCCAGAACTACTGGTTTCTATATTTTTATCAATATCTATAATAGATAGATTTATATTTGAAGGGATTAATTTTAAGGGTATACGTAGTTCAATATTATAACCGTCAGAAGTGTCCTGCCATTTTCCCTGAATGCGATTTTCTTTTTTTAGAAGAGGATTAAGAGAATTTTTGCCAGTAATATAACGAGCTGAAATATTCCCCGGTGCGCTTGTCTGTAATATGTATTTACGGGACTTGCCGTTTTTCTGTTTTAATAATAACTGTAATCGATCACCATTAATCAGGCTATTAGAGGGTTTATGATAAATAACCTGATGGTCTTTAACTGTTAAATATAGATAGAGGTAAGACTTATAAGTGGCGGCAACAAGCCCTGCAGTATTATCTTTTTCTGACTCTATCTGATTGTTAAAGTAATGAATTTCATCAATTAATCTTCCCCAGTCATCAGCATAACCATCTAATAATATTTTTCTATCAAGTCGGTAGGCGTAGATATTGTCCTGAACACGTGTTTTGTTTTCTGTAAGCTGGTTGTATTGAAAAATGTCTTTGCCTTCATACGACAGGCTGTGAGCAATGGTTTTTGTGGTGCTTAATAAACTTTGTGCCTGACCTTCTCGTAAGGTGCTTTCCATTTCACGAATATACTCACAGCCAGCCCAGGGTAGAACCAGAGTTAGTGAGCTAAGAAAAATAAGCTGGGTGTGTAATTTCATTTAAGTATAAATATGTTTATTTTGCGATATTCCATCTATAACCAAATCCATACACGGTTTCTATGGCAGCAAAGTTATTATCAATCGCTGAAAACTTTTTTCTAATGCGTTTTATATGTGATGTAATTGTATTGTCGTCAAGTACAACATTTGCGGCATCCATTAACTGTTGTCTATTTTTTACATGTCCCGGATGTTGGGCTAATGCGTAAACTAACCAGAACTCGGTGAGTGTAAGAATAATATTCTGATCTTTCCAGCTAGCAATCATTCTATCCATGTCCATAATTAAGTTGTCATGCTCCAGTGTATTGGATTTTGGTGCGTGTTGTTTTATTGCATCCATACGTCTTAGTAATGCAACAATGCGTGCTACTAAATGAGGAAGACTGATGTTCTTAGTTAAATAATCGTCAGCACCTAATCGCAGGCCAGAGATAGCATCTAATTCGCTGTCACGTGCAGTGAGAAAAATAATGGGTAAATGGGGCGCCATTGAGCGTAGGTCATGACATAGTTCAAAGCCCCCTTCTATTTCATCTTCCAGACCTACATCGATAATAGCTAAATCAGGTAGTTGTTTTTCAAATGCCAGCATGGCCTGTTTGCGGTTGACGTACAGGCTGACCTGATAGCCATTGCGGCTAAGAACATCTTTATAGTTTTCACGAATGGCTTCTTCGTCTTCGACTATGGCAATGTGGTGTGCCATTTGTGGCTCCTGTTTAAATTTTGCTGTTAATAATAACGTGATTTAGGGGATTTATCTGTGCTTGCCATAATTCATCATAATTGCCCTGCATATTGCCATTTTTGCTCCCGGATTTAACCAGCTTATATTAGTTAACTGTTAATAAATAAAATAGTTACAGAGGAGTTATCGAATTATGTTTATTACGAGTCAACAAAAAACTATTAGTTTCAAATCAATTGATTTGTGTTGCATGCAAAAACAATCGGCTGACTGGGTTGTTATATCCAGAGGAGAATACCGTCGCCTGAATGTTTTTCAGGGGCTATTGCTGTTTATTTTATTAGGCTTATTGCCTGGTCTGGTATGGGCGAATTCGCAGGTTATAGATGATAATGTTAAAACAGGTGTGAAAAAAATACAGAAAGCATTGAACGTAAGGATAGAAGAAGATGTTTTTAAAATTGATGACATGGTTGCAGGAATTTCTGTTAAGCCGTGTTTCAAAAAAGACTAAATTAGATATTGGAAAAAAGGCATTTATCTGAATAAGTAGATTTTCTATAGAACTATTAATTTTAATTACATGCACCTGTTTGGGTGAATTTTATCTGGATATACATTTGTATGACAGTAGTTGTTAAGAAAATAAAAAATATTTTAAATGTTAGTTAAATAATTGTTGAGTGATTTGATAAGTTATTATTTTTTTACTATAATCCTTCTCGTTATCTGATTCGTTTCTTAGCAGAGAAACTTATTTCAGCTAAATTCGGTAATATGTTTCAGGGTTGTGGATATCAAAATACCTTGCATATATCCGCTAAATGAACAAAGTCCAAGTCAGAAAATCCTGGCAAATTATAGTAATTTTTCAAAATACAGAAAAATTTGGTCTATGCTTTTATAAAGCATGGTTTTCTTATGTTTGTGAAAATATATTATTTAATAATAACTTAGAGAATTAATAATGAAATTTATCCATATTTCAAAGGTGCTACCGCTAGTATTACTATTAGCCTTGCCCTTATCAATGGCGACTGCTTCGGATCGTGGTGTTTTTAAGAATAAGTCAGAAAAGCAGCATGAATTAACTAATCGAGAAGATAAAAAGCTGGCGGCTGAATTTAAAGCACAGTTTAGTGGAGCAAAACCAGGTGCTTTTCAGAAGATGAATAAGAACCCATGGCAGGCTAAAAAATTACGTCAACAGCATCGTGCAGATAGAGTGCTTAAAATGGCCGACACATGGGGTAGTTGTCGTGAGTATGCCTATAAACAACGAGGCCAGTGTTATGCAAGAGGCAGTGATGCTTATACCTGTGAGCGTTATTATGATGCGCGTGTTAAGCGCTGTAATAATCAGTTCTAGATTATTACTTTAGTCAATAGACTGAAAAGCCCGATTGACTGATCGGGCTTTTTTAGTTTTGTATTATTAAGTAATCCAGTCTAATATTTTATTTATCATGATCTCAGTATCTATTCTATTACTAAATAAATGATCGGCATTTTCAATTTCGAATAACTCATGTAACCCACTGGTGTATTGTATAATTTCATCAGCATCTTTTCCTGAAACCAGGGTGTCTTTTCCTGCGCGTATACTAAGAATGTTTTTATCAAAATTATTTAAATTTTCCTGAAAAGCATATTGCCGTACATCAGTAATGAATTGAGGTTTAACAGGGTAGGCTGTGCCTGCGACAATTATTTCTGAATCTTTTCCCGATTCAAGTCCAGTTAAAGCTTTATCAAAGTGATGCAGCACGTGTGATGGGTGGCTGGGTGAAGCGATGGTGATAACAGACTCGCATGTTTCTATTTTAGTAGACGCTAGAAGTGCTGCTGTACCGCCCATACTATGTCCTAATAGTATACTGGCTGGTTGATAATGTTTTTTCATAAATTCATTAATACTGAGTATGTCGTTAATCATGCTTGTGAAGTTGCTGTCTGCAAAATTACCCTGACTTTTTCCAAGACCAGTAAAGTCAAAACGTAATATTGCAATGCCATGTTGCGCAAGACCACGGCTCACTCGTGATGTTGTTATTGTTTCTTTAGTACAGGTAAAGCAATGGCAGATAATGGCATATTTATCTGCTGAATTATTGGCTGGTAAGTCAAGCCGTGCATCCAGTAACTCAGATTGTTGATTGGGTATGGAAAGTTTTATGCTTTTAACAGTCTGTTTATTCATAAATTAATAGAAGTGATTTTAATTAAAAAAATTTCTATGACTTTTTGAAATATGAGAGCGTAAGAAATCCATTTGATCGGTGAGTATTCTACGATTAGATAAAATCATCGCTTCTGCTTTATTGGGTGGATAGGGCAAAGCAAGCAAAGGCATATGAGCTTCGGCAGGTGTGTTGCATCCTTTTTTTACATTGCAGGATTTACAGGCTGTAACAACATTCTTCCAGTTGTCTTTGCCTCCCTGCGCTTTAGGTAGAATATGATCGCGTGTTAATAGTGATTTTTTGAAAATATTGCCACAATACAGGCAGGTGTGTCTGTCTCTTTCAAAGAGTGCACGATTTGTTAATGTGGGTGTTATTTTTTTATTGTCTTTTGCGCTAGCACCACGTAGTGCAATAATTGTATTTAGATCAAGAAAAGACTGTAAGCCAGTAAGCTGGCTGATGCCGCCATAAACACGAATGGTTTGTTCACTTGCTGTCCATGATATCTGTTCTCTAACATATAAATTAACTACATCATGCCAGTGCAGCCAGTCAATGGGTCTACCTGCATTATCTAAAGTCAGTATTAATGGTACTGGTCGAGAATGATTCACACTGTCCTTCTTTGTTAATGAATGTTTACGGTTTTTTTGTTTATACAATTATAGTCTGAATGATTAAATAATATGCCATTTTTTAGGTAACAACTTTATAGCAGGGTATATATTTTTTGCCTGGCAATTTCATACGATGTTGTTTTACAAAAGATTCAAGTAAATTATCCAGTGGTTGCATTATGGATTTTTCACCACGAATTTCAAAATGACCATGTTCCTCAATGGATTGAATACCATCTTCTTTTACATTGCCAGCAACAATACCTGAAAAAGCGCGGCGCAAGTTTGCGGCTAGTTCGTGCTTCTTTAAGTCATGAGTTAATTCCAGTTTTGCCATGTTTTCATGCGTAGGCATAAAAGGATTTTGAAATGCATTTTCTATATTTAAAATCCAGTTAAAGTAATAGGCATCACTATTTGTTCGTCTAAATTCTTTAACTGATGCAATACCCGATTTCATTTCACGGGCAACAAGGGCCGGGTCATCAATTATTATTTTGTAACGTTGTTGAGCTTCAAAACCAAGCGTCATTTCAATGAAATGATGAATTTGTCTGAAATATTCTTCGCTGCTTTTAGGGCCTGTGAATATTAATGGAAAGGGTAGCTCGGCATTGTCCGGGTGTAATAGAATGCCCAGTATATAAAGTATTTCTTCAGCCGTACCTGCGCCACCGGGAAATACAACAATTCCATGACCTGTGCGTACAAATGCTTCCAGACGCTTTTCAATGTCTGGAAAAATAACTAATTCATTTACTATAGGGTTGGGTGATTCTGCTGCAATAATACCCGGTTCTGTTAAGCCAATATAGCGACCATTATAAATACGTTGTTTATTATGACCGATGGTTGCGCCTTTCATTGGTCCTTTCATTGCGCCGGGGCCACAGCCAGTGCAAATATTTAAGCCACGTAAGCCCATCTCATGGCCAACTTCTTTAGTGTAGTCATATTCTTTACGGCTTATTGAATGGCCTCCCCAGCAAACAACAATGTTTGGATCTTTTTCGGGTTCAAGAATATTGGCGTTGCGTAAAATATGAAAAACTGCGTTGGTAATACCATCCTGTGTTTCCAGGTTAAATTTATTACGTGTTTCAATTTCACTTTTTGCGTAGACAATATCACGTAATACAGCAAATAAATGTTCCTGAATGCCGGTAATCATTTCACCGTCAACAAAAGCGCTGGCAGGGGCATTTTCAACTTCTAATTTAATGCCTCGTTCCTGCTGTATTACATGAATATCAAAGTCATGGTATTTTTCCAGTACAGATTTAGTATCATCGACTGTACTACCAACATTTAACACAGCCAGTGAGCAACGTCTGTAGGTATCATAGCAGCCACCTGTCTCACTGGCTTCAACCAGTTTATTGACCTCTATCTGTGACAATATATCCAGTCGGCCTTTAGGTGTAATACGCGATATAGATTTATGTTTATTCATAATTTATCTGTTTTATAAGTATATTATTGTTTTAACTGTTCTATATTAATAGAATATGAATATGCTGCTTCTGGCATGTTTTATTTTAAATTATAGTTTGTAATCCAGCATGTTGCTGTGTAGGCAGCAGGTACATAATAAGGTTTTACTATGAGTGATGATAAGTATGAGGTTGCTTTTAGTGGTGAGGTTGCTGAAGGTGTTGATCTGGAGCAGGTAAAAGCTAAAGTAGGTCAGATGTTTAAGGCTGATTCAGCTAAACTGGCGCACCTTTTTTCTGGCAAACGAGTCATTATTAAAAAAAATATTGACCAGCAGACAGCAATGAAATATCAGACGGCACTCAATAAAGCAGGTGCTGTTTGTGAAATTAAAAAATTATCTACTGAATCTGTGTCTGTTGCTACGGAGCTGACAGAAAAACCTGTAGTAGAGAGTTTATCAACAACAATAAAAGCAACAGTGCCAGAGATTGATGCGGATATACCTCCCGCACCAGAAACAGAGCCACTACATATTTCAGCTAATGATATCAGTGATCTTTCTGTATCTATTGCAGATGTAGGATGTGATATGCAGGATGAAATAAAAGAAATTGAAGCACCTCAGCTTGATTTAACTGGGCTGGATATAGCGCCAGTGGGCAGCGATCTCGTTGATCATGAGGATGAAGAAACTCCACCATTGCCTGATACCACAGGGCTTAAAATTATAAATTAAATAGTGGTTATCTAATGTTGATAAAATGTTAGGTTTATTGTCCCAGTACGCTAGTTAAAACTATGCGTTTTTAGTGCAAGACTTTAGTGTTTTTATGTCATCCCGAGCGCAGTCGAGGGATCTTGTATTGTAAAGATCAAGATCCCTCGACTGCGCCCGGGATGACATAATAAAAGTATTTTAGAATTTAAGGTTTTTTTGATGCTAGCAAAAAGAATCACTTCCCTGTGATTATAATGATGTTACGTACGAGGTAGTACGAAAACACTTCAGGGTTTAACTTATGTTATTTTATAATGGCTGTATGTAACAAGAGTCACTCTGGATAAGATTTTTTATTTTTTAGTAAAAATATCCTGTTTAGAAATTGCTGCTGAATTTATAGCGTAGAACTAAAAAACTAATCCTGATTAGTAGAAAACCATTCAAGACCATCAGCCGAAGCCAGTTCAATTTGCCCACGTGAAAGATTGACACAATTCTGGCGTTCAAACTCTTTTAAAATACGGCTAATAACTTCGCGAGTTGTGCCCAGTTCGTGCGCCAGATCCTGATGAGTGATTTTTAATATCGGTCCATGATTGCGTTCAAATAAACTGCCTAGCATACAGGCCAGTCTCATATTTAAATGATTAAAAGCAGTGTCCTGAATCATATACATGGTTTCACATAAGCGTTCAGTTAATGTACTAACCACATAGTTGCGAAAAGTTTCAGAAATATTCATTGCATGGCGAAAATCTTCTGCAGATAAAACAAGGGCTGTTACATCAGTATCTGTTTCTGCAATGGCATTAAATGCGCGATTTTGTAACATGCTATTAAGACTGAGAATGCATAGGTCGCCGGCTTCAACACGATAAAGAGTTATCTCCCTGCCGTCAGCAGCTGTCTGGTAAATTCTAATTATGCCTTTAAGTATCAACATGAAATTGTTGCAGGGGGTTGAGCCGCTAAACATAACCGTATTAGGGCCAGCTTCCATACTTTTGGCACGGTTGATGGTTTTTATCCATTCAGGATTGTCTATTTTTCCTAAAACAGGATAAGAAGAAATAAGGTCTTTTTGCCTATCATCAGAATGTTCATAGGTGTTTGATGAACAAGTGTTAGTGGTTGTGATTTCTATACTATGCATACTGCTGGCCGCCTGGTACATAATGGGTCGTTGCTATTTTTCTGCGTCCGTTGCTTACTTATAGTTAATCATAGGAAGTTCACCGTGTATATGTATGTAACATAAGTTACATAAAACAGGAGCTGTTTAATTGTAGTCCTGTATTTGAGTTGAATCATCCCCTGTATGAGGTATGCATAATTATTTGCCCGAGACCTTTGCACGAAAAAAATCCAGTCATCCCGTCATCCCGGTATGCTTTTGAGCCGGGATCCAGTATTTTAAAGCACTAAAAGTCATGGGATTCCTGCTAAAAGCACGCAGGAATGACAAAAGTGCTATTAGTCTTTTATAATCTGTATCTTGTGTAAAGCTCTCTATCTATAAAAAACTATGGATATATAAGGCCTGTATCATATTAATATATGCTTTTATTCTAACGGGGAAATAAATTTAATTTAAAGAAATGCACTAATATCAGCAGGGGAGTTTTTGGTGGTAATATTAGCCGCAATTACACTAATATAGACGATACATAAATGTCATCCATTCTAAAGAAATTTCTTGAATCGCCCGAGTTCTCCGATCCTAATGCCTGCAAGCTTGTGGATTACAGGCCGGGAGTTACCATAATGCTTGAAGGTGAAGAAAGCCTTGATGTTTACTACATCCTTGAAGGCCATGTACGAATTAATAAACGAGTTGTGCTGCATGATGGTCGTCAAATCCAGTCTGGTTTTTGTGAGCTTGCATCGGGTGATACTTTTGGCGAACTTAATTTATTTGATGGTTTCCCCAGAAGCGCATCTGTTATTGCAATAGATGAGGTGAAGCTGGTTAGAATAAACAGTGAAGCGCTGATTAGATTTCTGGATGCGCATCCAGAAGAAGCCTATGTATTGTTTAAGGACTGGTTACAGCGATTAGCAAAAAATTTACGTCAGTCCAATGATAGAAGCAGTAATTTATTTGCATGGGGTCTGAATCAATATGGTATTGATGATGAGCTTTAGCTTTATTTAAGGAACACACAATGTCTGAAAATGAAAAAATTTTTAAAGTTGATGGTATGAAATGCGCTGGCTGTGTCAGTAGTGTAAACAATGCCATTAGTGAGTTATCAGAAGTTGATGACTGTGATGTAAATCTTGAGCAGGGAACAGTTTTAGTGAAAGGAGCAGTTGTTGTAGATGATGTTATTAATGCCATTATAAAAGCAGGCTTCAAAGCATCATTGATAAACTGATATGAGTGAAGAATCTCAATATCGATTATCTATTACCGGTATGGCCTGTGCAGGTTGTGTGGCAGGTGTTGAAGATGCGTTAAAAAAAGTATCTGGAGTCAAAGCTGCAGAGGTTAATTTTGCGGAACATACAGCAATAGTTTCGGGTAATTTTTCTATTGATGATGTTATTAAATCGGTTAAAGATGCAGGTTATATGGCGGCTGAACTGGTTGCTTCTGAAGAAGATCAGCTGGCAGAAAAAGAACAGACGGATCAGATTTATTATCAAAAATTATTAAAACAATCTGCCGTTGCCGCAATGTTGGGTGTGCCATTATTTATTGCTGGCATGACAGATAATTTACCCGGCCTGGATTCGCTGTCTTCACAATTATTCTGGGCAGTTATCGGTTTACTCACCTTATGGATTATGTATTTCTCCGGGCGACATTTCTATTCAGGTGCATGGCGATCCTTTCATACGCTTAACTTTAATATGGACACATTAATTGCACTGGGTACGGGTGCTGCGTGGCTTTATTCTTCTGTTGTTATTATCTTTTCAAATATTCTGCCAGAGCAGGTGCAGCATATATATTATGAAGCTGCGGTTATTATTATTGCTTTTATAAATTTAGGTTCTGCACTGGAAACAAGAGCCAGAGGAAAAACATCGGAGGCGATAAAACGCCTAATTGGTTTGCAGCCAAAAACCGCATGTGTAATACGAGATGGAAAAGAAATAGATCTGCCTCTGGAAGATATTGGGCTTAATGAAACATTAAAAGTAAGGCCTGGTGAAAAAATTGCAGTTGATGGTGAAATTATAGAAGGTCATTCTTCAATTGATGAATCGATGTTAACGGGTGAACCCATGCCTGTTGAAAAAATGGCTGGAGATAAAGTCGCTGCAGGAACAATAAATAAAACTGGAAGCTTTCTGTATTTATCAAAGCGTATTGGTCAGGATACTGCACTGGCTCGAATTATTAAAATGGTGCGCCAGGCACAGGCAAGCAAACCTGCGATAGGTCGATTAGTTGATAAAGTAGCCGCAGTATTTGTGCCCATTGTTTTATTTATTGCTGTTATAACCTTTATTGTCTGGATCAGTCTTACAGGTGATATAACCTTATCAACGGTTGCAACTATAACGGTATTAATTATTGCCTGTCCCTGTGCCCTGGGATTAGCAACGCCTATTTCCATTATGGTTGGTGTTGGTAAAGCGGCTGAATTAGGCGTGTTAATTAGAAATGGTGAAGCGTTACAGCAGGCAGGAAAATTAACCACTATTGTTTTAGATAAAACAGGTACAGTAACAGAAGGTCAGCCCGCATTAACACATCTGTTTGCAGTTAATGACTTTTCAGAAGAAAAACTTTTATATTATGCAGCCAGTATAGAGTCTCACTCAGAGCATGCGCTGGCATCGGCCATAATTAAAGCGGCAGAAGAAAAAGATATGCTGTTAGCAAGTGCTGAAAACTTTGATGCCATTGCTGGTCAGGGTGTAGTTGCGAAGGTAGATGGCAAGTCAGTTTTACTCGGCAATGATAAATTAATGTCAGCTAATAATATTTTGCTTGATACATGCAGTGACTATGTTAAAGAGAAATCATCCGAAGGAAAAACTTCTGTTTATCTATCCGTAGAAAATAAACTGGCAGGCATACTGGTTATTGAAGATCCAGTTAAAAAAGACTCACAACAGGCAATACAACGATTAAAAAATAAAAATATAAAAATTGTATTGCTAACAGGGGATAATAAATTAACTGCACAGGCCGTTGCTAAAAAACTTAATATTGATGAAGTTTTTGCAGAAGTCATGCCTGAAGATAAAGTTAATAAAGTGATTATGTTACAAAAACAGAATGAAGTTGTTGCTATGGTGGGTGATGGTATTAATGATGCGCCGGCATTGGCTCAGGCTGACGTTGGTTTTGCTGTGGGAACAGGCACAGATGTGGCAATTGAAAGTGCGGATATAACATTAATGCGTGGTTCGATAAACAGTGTTGTTGATGCCATAGATATATCAAAGGCGACAGTTCGAAATATAAAACAGAATCTTTTTGGTGCATTTATTTATAATTCTTTAGGTATACCTGTTGCTGCTGGTGTTTTATATCCGTTAACAGGGCTAATGCTAAATCCTATGATTGCGGGTGCGGCGATGGCGATGTCATCGGTGACTGTGGTGAGTAATGCAAATAGATTGCGTTTTTTTAAATCAGGAAAAGCATAAAATAATCAGACTTGATCAGAGTATCCCTGGTATTGTTATGCTGACATTAAACCAAGACGTATAGCCAGGCGAGTTAACCCGGCTACATCAGAAACATCCAGTTTGCTTTTAATACTGGTAGTATGATGGCCTACTGTTTTAGGACTCAGGTTTAATAATTCTGCAATATCATTTACAGATTTGCTGTCAGCCAGCAATAAAAAAACTTCAAATTCTCGTGGCGTAAGTTCAGCCAGTAAATCTCCATCTGTAGATGATCTGGCCTTAACCAGATAAGTCATTAATTCCTGACCAACATACACATTGCCAGTTGCAACCTGGCGAACAGCTTCGATCATGACCTGTGATGCACTGCGTTTTGAAATATAACCGAGTACGCCAAGATCTAGCGCACGTGTAAGAAATACTTCATTTTCATAGACGCTAAAAACAAGAATTTTTGCAGTTTTATCTTTTGTTAAAATACGACGGCTGGCTTCAAGACCACCCATGCCGGGCATTGATAAATCCATTACCAGTACATCGGGCTGATGTTTAAAATATTCAGTGTAGGCAGATTCTCCGTCAGCCGCTTCTGCAATAACAGAAATGCCTGCTGTTGCTTCCAGTAGGCGGCTATAGCCTGCACGAACCACTTCGTGGTCATCAACCAGCAATACACTTATATTATTTGTTTTACTCATATTAGTCTTCTGACTTTAAAGGAATTGTAATAGTAATAGCAAGACCTTTTCCGGGGGCAGCTTCAAGATTCAGCTGACCACCCAAAGAAGTTACTCTCTCTCGCATACCAATAAGCCCAAGTCCTCTGCTGGAAGAATTCATATCGAAGCCTGTGCCGTTATCGATTACTTTTAGTAAAATGTTTTTGCCATCATTGCATAGTTCAATAAATACATTACTGGCTGATGCATGCTTGGAAATATTTGTCAGACACTCCTGTACGATTCTATATAAACCAATATTAGTGCGTTCATCAAGGCGACTTAAATCACCGGAATATTTAAAGTTGCAGGCAGTGTTTTTATTTCTATTTTGCCATGCATTAATTTCATCTTTTAAGGCTTCAACTAATCCCAGATTATCCAGAATGCTGGGGCGTAATCTATGCATCATTGAGTGAACAACATCATAGACGCGTGATGATACATTCATAATGGCATCAGCACTGGTTTCAATTCTTTTATCGTTGCCCTGTGATATATCGCGAATTAATTCAGCGTCGGCCTGAATAGCGGTGAGGCATTGCCCCATTTCATCGTGCAGTTCACGTGCCAGATGTTTACGTTCTTCTTCCTGTACTTCCAGTGATGTTTGAATCAGTTGGCGATTTTCAGTCAGCAATTTTCTGGATTGTTCTTCTGCTTTTTCAAGTTGCTGTGTTCGACTATAAACTTCAGCAACCATGCGATTAAAAGCAGTGGCGGCTTTACCTACTTCGTCACAAATTTCTGTGGGTATGCTTACTGAATAATTACCGGCTTCTACCTGTGCGGCTGCATTCGATAACATGCCCAGTCGTCGGGTAAGTCCAAGTCCGATAATAACGGTAACAATGATGGTTAAAATGATTTCAATGGCTGCAATGCTAATGCCTCTGATTCGAGATTTGTTAATCGCTTCCTGCATTAAGCTCAGTGAAAAACCGATTAAAACTTTTCCCATGGGCTGGCCTGCAACTTTTATTTCTTCTGCAATATCATAAACACCGTCATCTGTCTGAGCCGGGTTGGTATCTATTTGAGGTGATGAGTGTTGTGGAAAGGGACCCAGTGAAATAACTCTGTTGTTATCTCTGTCGAGTATGGCCAGATACAGTAGTTCTTTATAATTGATAACATTTTTCAGATAATCTTCCAGCGTTGCATAATCTACGGCAACCATGTAATTGCCAGAGCTATTGGCAATTTGTTGAATCATACTATTTGCGGTATCTCTAAGACGATCTGTATGTGTTGTCTGAATAATTGAAATATTATTCCACACCAGTATTGATAGCATAACAATTTCAATAATCACCACGCTGACTATTAAGCGACAACGCAGGGACTGCAAGAGGGGGATGGATTTGGTCATATAGTTAATAAGGCATGAGTGCTTTTATTTTTTCATATTCATCTGCCTGCGGCTGTCTGAAACCTGAAAAACGATTATGTTTGAGTGCCTGTTGTCCTTCATAAGTTGATGACATTGATAGTAGCAGTGTTGTGATTTCTGTTGTGCAATTTTTGCTAATTCGATTACTCACGCTGATTGGAATATGGGGTGCTGTTTCTGTTCTGGCAATAATGCGCATGCTGTCTCGCACCTGTTGACTGGCGGCGGCGTAGGGTGGCTGCATTAATGCAGAGGCATCGGTTATGCCGTGATATGACGACAGTAAAGAGGCATCATGTGTGGGGGTCAAAATTATTTGTAGATCTTTATCCGGGTTGATGCCGTGTCTGGATAAATGTTTTTTTACCAGTAAAGTTGCCAGACTTCTGGTAGCTACCGTGGCCAGTCGCTTGCCTGCCAGATCTTTGATGGTTTTAATGGTGCTTTTTTTTGGTGCGACAATAACTGCCCTCATGCCGGGAGAATCAACGCTGGCAATTAAATGATAACCTGCTGTTTGAGCCTCAGGAAAAAAATGGGGTGCAGTAAATAAAATATCATAGCGTTTATCTTCTGAAGTGCGGCGAGTAAATTCATCAAAATTGGGGGCGGTTTCGATGCGTACCTGTGTATTAAGGTGATGAGATAAATAATTAATGAGAGGCGTAAATCGAATAACCAGATGTTGTGCGCTGACAAAGGGCAGAATGCCAAATGTAATGGGGCTGTATTTTGTGCAGTTGGCAGATTTATTTGCGAAGCAGGTGGTGGTAAACAGGGATAGCAGAATGCCACTAAGCAGAATGAATAATTTCATGTGACAATTATAATCACAATGATGTCTTTAGTGGAATGTTACAAAGCAATTAAAAAAGCCCCCTTTAAAATAAAGGGGGCTTAGGGGGATTAGATTTTATTTAATAAAATCTCTCCTGTGACTTACTCATTTATTCATCACTGCCTCTCTCCTGGGAAGAGAGAGGTCTGTAGTAAAAATATTTTTACTAGTGATGGTGGTGCTTTGTGTTGATGTTTCCACTAAAGAAGTCTGGACCTGCACCAAATGGTGGTTGTACAAAGCTGGCATCCGGTGTGTTATCTGGCTGGCCAATTTGCTCACTTTCAGGTTGTGGCAGATTACCTGGTGACTTCGAATCTACGGTCACAACACGACCCTGGCCTGAGCCAAACTGTGCTGCTGTGATTGTATTGTCAGTCAGGCTATCTAAATAGCGACGTAAAGCATGTACTGGGTGCAGATAGTTATCAGGTGCAACCTGCTTAACTCTGGGGCCGGTAATTATGCCTACTTTATTAACAGGCTCTGACAATGTGATGTCACTGTTGTAATCATCAGCATTGGCTAACTGGAAGAACTTATGGTTAGCACCGCCGCCGGTACGGCATACTTCATCCAGTGCATTGCCATGACCATAGCAGGAAGCAAATACATAACGTTTACCGGCATCAATTGGCATGCCACCAATCATTGTTTCAACAATACGTCCGCTAGAGCTGCTGAAAGGTCTGTTTTTCAGATCGATTTTCTGTGACATATTTGCCAGACCAACATACCAGCCACCGCGCTGCATAAATACATTACGATCAAATACTGCGCCTAAAATTGTATTTAAGCTGCCTTCAATGGATGCGCCAGAGAAGTCGGCAATATTAACGGCAGGCGCAATTGGGAACCATGTGTACAGATCACGTAAGGTAATCTCACTACCTGGCAGTACGGCATTACCAAAGCGGAAACCGTTTGCCATAGAAATATCCACGCCATTTTCCCAGCCAGGAACATTTCTTACATCAGCAACACCGTCGGTTACAGCAAGAATGGCATCGGCAAGAAAGTTGTTTAGCGTATCTTCCAGCACATGGTGTCTAAGCAGTAGTGTGTCGGTATAACCAACCACTGTATCCAGATCATCTACAAGTTGCAGACCCTGAGTAGCAGGATTTTTAAAGCCGCCTGGCAGGAATGAATGACGCTTAACTATGCCATCTTTACCGGCAATAAAGTCTTCTTCCATTGCTGCAACCAGTTCTGCCATGGCAGGATCTTCTGCGACTGACTCATCAACTGGAATAGCTTCCCAGTCAAAATCAACTATATGTCCACGGCGTACTTCAAGATCAAGTCGTCCTACATACATATCACGATTGGTCTCGACAACAATTGCAGCACCTTTGGCAAGTTGACGACGCTCTCTCCAGTTTAATGATTCGCCCGGAGTTGTGCGTGTTACTTTCTTTTTAGATACCAGTAAAGCCCCCAGCGTTACTTCATGAGTATGTGCTGAATACATTACGTCGATATCTTTAAAGCTCTGTGCAATTTTAATATTTTGTGACAGGCCTAGCTCCGACTGTACAACAATCAGTTCTGCACCCAGCTCTTTTACCTGCTCAATTAGTCCGGGCAGCTCTTCAACGCCCTGAGTAAAACGCAGGCCAATATTAAATGCATCAGCCTGTTGAGGCACGATTGATGCGGTTAAACCAATAACGGCGATTTGTGTGCCATTACGTTCCAGCATTTTAAATGCAGGCAGTACAGGTTTGCCATGCAGTGCGGCTGGCAGGGGAGCTGCGTTATACAGGTTGGCAGCTACAGCAGGGAAGTTTGCCTTGATAACACCCTTGCCTTCGGGCGTTGGGTAGGGGGCAGTTGCGGTAATCTCAGTACAGCTATAGCCACTGGCTGCATCGGTAAGGCCAGCAATAACAGGCACATCATCACAACTGATATGTCCTGTCATTGCGCGTAGATTACCGGGAATTGTTGGCTTGGGGCCAAATGTAGTAAAACGATTACGGAATACTGCGCCGCCATAACCAAAGTCCCAGTTGCCCGGTGTGTATACATCAATCCCAAAAGCATTTATTGGAATCATCATTGCATCACCCAGAGTAAACATGGTCTCAGCACTGCCGTGAGTTAAATCACCCGCAGAAAGTAGAACCGCTTCAGGGTTATCTGTACGAATACTATCAACAACTGTTTTTAAACGAGCCAGACCACCTGAGCTTGCAACTTCGCGTTCAGTGCCATCAGGATTTTTAATAATTGCAGAATGAGGAACTAGAGTGCCGTGTAGATCGCCCATTTCAATCAGCGTAATAACATTATCATCGGCGTATGCCTGCGTTCCCATGCAACCCATAGCAAGTGCTATGGATAACAGTGTTTTGCCGCCCGGCTTAGGCAGGTTCGTTTTTTTCATCTTTGTATCCTTATCATATTTATGCTGACAAATATGCTCAGCATCATTACAGAGTTTTACGGGGCAAAGATTAAATGTGAAGTGACGGCTTATATATAGGGAAACTCCTTATAATCGATAGGGCAGAAACTGATTAGAAAATAAGGATATTCTTTATAACGGGTATTTTTTGTATGATTTATTGGTGAGTAAAAATAAATTGTGCAAAATTTTCTTATTATAAAGAGGCCTTCGCGCTTCTATCATGCAAAGGTTTTTAAAATAAATTATATTGATTCTGAATAATAGGTTCTATAGAAGCACCCAGAACATTAAGAATGTTATTAGCAATAGGTGTTAACTGTTTTTCAATATAATGTTCGTAATTAAGAGTCGATGTCTGGCATTCCAGTGTTTCTGGCCCATTATGTGTTATTACATATTCAATCCAGCTGGCGTTTTTATATCTTGATGGAAGATTTGATTTAGCAAAAGAAGCTTCGGCTTTTATTGCAGCCTGTGCATGAGGTGGAATATTTTTTTGGTAGTCTTTTAGTTGTTGCCGCAATCTTTTTCGATAAATAAGCTGTTGATCCAGCTTGCCCTCTTTTAGGTAGTTTACATAGTTTTTAATGTATTCGTTATAGTCCTGATTATCAAAAATTAGTTTGAAAAGTTCAGCCTGAAAATTACGGGCTAATTCAGTCCAGTCTGTGCGCACTGTTTCAAGGCCTTTAAAAATTATATTTCTATCACCCCGATTATTTATTACCAGACCCGCATAACGTTTTTTACTGCCTTTTTCAGAGCCGCGAACGGTTGGCATAAAGAAACGATTAAAATGTGTTTCATATTCCATTTCCAGATAAGATGGAATATCAAATTCTTTATGAAGATATTCTTTCCAGTATAAATTAACGTGTTTAATTAATGTTCTGCCGATTTTATCTGCTTCTTTATTAGTCAGCTCTTTGCCCAATGATACAAATACAGAATCGGTATCACCATAGATAACCGGGTATCCCAGTTGCTCAATAAGCTTTACTGTTTGTTTAATAATTTCATGGCTGCGTCTGGTTATTGAGCTGGTTAATCGTGCATCATGTATTCGGCAACCTGGTGTGCCCAGTACGCCATAAAAAGAATTCATAATAATTTTAATAGCCTGAGATAAAGGTTTGTTGCTGTGTTTTTTAGCTTTATCTCTGGCAGTCCATAATTGTTCAATAATATCGGGTAGTATATTTTCTTTTTTAGAAAATGTTGCGCCATTAAAGCCGGGTATTATTTCATGTGAAGATTGTTTTTTTGCTGCAATGCGAGCGTAAGGATCAACTTTGAATGTGCGGATAATGCTGGGGTACAGGCTTTTATAATCAAGTACCAGTACACTGTCATAAATGCCAGGTTTGGAATTCATAACATAGCCGCCGGGAGCGGAAAGCTGGTCTTTGTAGTCGCCAATGTTTGGAGCAATAAAACCTTTGCGATGTAATCGGGGAAGATATAAATTATCAAATGCAGCAACAGAGCCACCTGTTCTATCCATTTCCAGTCCGGTTAATCGAGCGCGTTCGATAGCAAAATTAATTAAGTCGGTTAGTTCAAAAATATCCCAGACTAACTGACAGTCTTCAAGGTTGTATTTTGCAAGTGCAGTTTTATTTGTGTGAAATAAATTCTTAATTTCTTTAGCTTTATGTAAAGGGTCTTTTTTATTTTCCTGTTGAATTAGTTTGCCGCGCCCCAGTAGCTGATTGCTGACAAATTCAAGTGAAAAACTTCTGAATTGATAGGTTGCGCTTTTTAATGTATCTATGCCATCTAAAACTACACGGCCAGGGATTAATAAAAAATAATGTTCAGTTTCTGTTTGAGCTTTTCGCCAGATAGCCTGTGAATTGTTGCGTCCTATATTAAGCGGTATTTTAAGTTGATCTGCTTTTTTCTGTAGAAATCTGAAATCAAAATTAATAACATTCCAGCCAATAAATACATCCGGGTCAATAATATTAATCCATTCAATAAAGCGTTTTAATAAATTTATTTCATCAGAAATATATTCAATGTTATCTGTATTATTGCCTTTGCCTGTTATTAATGTGCATTGAAATTCTTTTGCTACAAATGCAATAGAAAAAAGTTCATCAGTGTCATAAGCTGTTTCTATATCAATAGACATGATTTTAAAATCTGGCAGATAATCTGTTGCTGTCATGTGAGGGTTTATTATGCGGCTGTTTTTTTGCTGACTATGAATAGAAACGGGGCCAGTTATAAATCGCTCAGTTAGGAATCGTTCTGTTGGCCGAATATCAGACTCGAAAATCTGAATATTATTTTTCTGGAAAATATCTCTTGCTCGGTACAGATGATGTTGTGACTGAAAATATACGCCTGAAAGTTCTTCATATTTAAAATCTTTCAGCTTGAGGTCTTTTATCTGTGAGCCATAAAAATGAGAAATTAGCTGCTGAGCTTTGGCTGTATTTTTTTGATGAATAAAAAAGATGGCCTGCTGATTTTCTATAACAACATTCAGCGCCCCCTGATCACTGCTAAACCAGAATTCCAGGCTGATGCCCTTTGGGCTATCGATCCACTGACGGGTTAATAAAAATGCGTTGATCACTGTATTTCTGGTAGTTAAAGTTTATTGATCTTACCTTATATTGCCTGATCTAATAAATTTCGTAAATTTAGACGCAGTTCTTAATGTAATACTTTAAGGATTGTCTATAATCAGCTAAACTTCATCTAAAATACCAAATATTCAAGGGGATGTTGCGTTGAAAATAACAAGCTGGCGACAAAAATTTACGGCATTAGGTTTTACTGGTGTTTTTATGATGTTATCTGCCTGTTCCAATTCTTCAGCTCCTTCCCCCTGGGCAAAACAGTCATCTCCCTGGGATCAGCGAAAAGAATCCATTCAGGATACAGCAGCACCGGCAGCTGAAGAATATAAGCAGGAATTAGCGGCGGTTGATCAAAGTATTAATGATGTTGAGTTAAATTATCAAACGCAGCAGGTTGATAGTTTTGCGCCAGTGAAAGCAGAACTGACAGAGAGTGAAGTGGTTGGCGCGGGTGTCATTGTCAGCTCGGAAAGCATGAGTCAGAAAGAAGAAATTCTTAATCTGCCAGCAGATTACTACACTGTGCAGCTAATGGCCTCAGTTGATGTGACTCGGGTGCATAAATTTGCTGAGCAAAATCAGGTCTCTACACGCTACATTGTGCCGACTGTGCGTAATGGCGTAATCTGGCACGTATTGTTGCTTGATGTTTACCCTGATCGTGCGTCAGCAAAAGCAGGTTTGAATGAAATTGTGGATAGTTTAAAGACTCAGCCGTGGATACGAAGCGTGGGATCAATTCAAAAGTTAATGCAATAGCATGATTTTTGACCTGAAGAATTTATAGACTAAACTCAGTTATAACATTAAATGGTTACATATATAAAAGAATGGGGATATCACATGAATACTAAAAATATTAAATATGCAGGGATTACAGTTTTTGCGCTGGGTGTTGTTATTGGGCTTGGCGCATGTTCCAGCAAGCCATCGCCATGGTCGCAGCAATCTTCGCCATGGGAAAATAGAGCCGCTGAGGAAGAAGTGGTTCAGGCAGAAGAACAGGCACCATTGGTTGATGATACTGCTCAGGTTGAATCTGTTTATGCAGAACCCATAGAGCCAGTAGGTTCAGAAGCAGGTGCTATGGCAATGGATGAGCCTGCGGCTGCTCAATCTGAATTTTTAGCTGAGCCAGAGCCAGAAGTTATTTTAGAGCCAGAGCCTGTAGCAGAAGTTGAGCCAGAACCAGAAATGTCGGCAGCTATGGGGGGTGATATTAATTCACAGCCAGCAGATTATTATGCGGTACAGGTTTGTGCATCAAGCAGCATGGAAAATCTGATGGCTTTTGCAAAGAATAATCAACTCTCAGACCAATGGACAGCAGAAACAAGTGTGGATGGCAAAACCTGGTTTGTGTTATTACAGGGTATTTACCCAACCAGAGATGAAGCTAAAGCGGCTATGGTTGAAGTTGAATCACTTGAAACTACACCATGGGT
>CAZFUY010000038.1:0-24760 GCA_964522445.1 uncultured Thiotrichaceae bacterium
TCTATTATGATCGTAAAACAGCCACTGGATGTTGTTGAAATGAGCGATAAGTTCGATTTCAATATCACTGTAAAAGGTGGTGGTAGCACGGGTCAGTCAGGCGCTATTCGTCATGGCATTACACGAGCATTGATGAAATATGATGAAAGTCTTCGCCCAGTATTGCGCAAAGCAGGTTTCGTAACGCGTGACTCTCGTAAAGTAGAACGTAAGAAAGTTGGCCTGCGTAAAGCACGTCGTGCTACACAGTTCTCGAAACGTTAGAGCAGCAAGTTCAGAAAATATAACAAAGCCCGTTATATGCGGGCTTTGTTGTATATAACGGAAAATGTTTAGCATCTTTTGTGAAGTTGAGATTTGTCAATAAGCGCACCTTTGTTCTTTGTCAAAATACCCATGATTAAAAAATTATAATTTATGTTTGTCAGCAAAAGACAGCTTAAAAAATTTTAAATAAAAAAATGTTTTGTGACTAATTTCAAAAAAAAGTTGACTTAAAGCACCAAATGTTTATAAATAACCCTGATTTTTTGTTTGACCACACAAAATCATAGCTATGATTAAAAAATAACCAATGCAGGAGTCTTGCATAATGAAAAAACGTTTCCTAGCAATTGCAATTGCTTCAACTCTAGTTTCACCATTAGCCGCTAACGCGGGTGATGCTACAATTTATGGCCGTGTTCATTTAACAATGGATCACGTTGAGAAAGGTGATGCTTCAGCTAGCTCAACTAATACAAGCTGGAATTTTAATAGCCGTAAATCCGCTTTAGGTTTCAAAGGCAAGGAAGACCTTGGTGGCGGCATGAAAGTATTCTACAAAATGGAATGGGATGTAGATATAACTGGAACTAGTGGCACAGGCATCTCTACTCGTGACCGTTATATTGGTATTAAAACAGCGGGTATGGGCACTATAAAAATGGGTGCTTTAACTACATCTTACAAACAAACAACTGCATGGGTTGATCCCTTCTGGCACACTATTGCAGAAGGTCGTGGTGATCTAACTATATCATCGGGTCTTGCAGGTGGTCGTGGTGTAGATCGTGGTCGTGGTACAGACACATTCCAGTATCGTTCGCCTAAAATGGGTGGCATGCAAATGATTATTAACCGAACTTTTTCGGGTAATCAAAACGGTGAAAACCTGGGTGTAGGCTTCCGTTATACATCAAAAACTATTAAAGCGTTCTTTGACTATGTAGATATTCAAACAGGCACTGCTTTCAATAATGGCGAGTCAGCAACTAAGCTTGGTGGCACTTACAAAATTGGCGGCACTACCATTGGTTTACAGTTAGAGCAAACTGAAGATCTAACTAACTCTGATTACACTATGGTAAGTGTGAAGCAAAAAGTAAGTGACAGTGGCACAATTCTGTTCTCATACGGTATGAGAGATTCAGTTGTTAGTTTAACTAACAAAGCTGATGATAAAGCTAATTCAAATGATTCATTTGGTTTAGGTTATAACCACAGCATGAGCAAACGTACTAATGTATATGCTGCTTATGCAAGCAAGTCAGATGATGCGACAGGTGCTAATGATTTAGATATGCTTTCATTAGGTATTAAGCACACATTCTAAATCTATTCTATATAGATAAAGAAGTGAAAAACGGGGCCTGGGCCCCGTTTTTTTTGTTTTAAAAAACTAAAAATTTAATGTCTTTTGGCTTTTATCAAATATAATATCAGGAAAGTTATTGAGCTATAGCTTAAGGCTTATAACTTTAACAGCACACCAGCTTTTTCATGCTAAAATCACGCTATTAAATCAATCGAAACCAGTTCAATATAATGCCGTCATCCTCTCGCATTCGTGAAATTCCATATAACTACACATCCTTTTCTGATCGGGAAATTATAATTCGTTTTCTTGGCGAGCCTGTATGGGATGTGATTAATAAATTGCGAGGCTCTCGTCGTACTGGGCATTCTGCGCGTATGTTATTTGAAGTACTGGGTGATATGTGGGTGGTTACGCGAAACCCCTTTATTCAGGATGATTTATTAGAAAACAGTAAGCGTCGAAATCAGTTAATTAATGCACTTAATCATCGCCTGGATCAGATTATTGCACGAGCGAATGGCAATTCTCAGGCTTTGGAACTGGCTGCTAAAGCAAAAGCGGCGGTAGAAGAATTTTCGTTCTGGTTTGAATTGCAAAAAACTCTGCGTCATAAATCAAAGCACTTATTAAGTAAAGTCACCCGTAAAGATAATATTGATTTTAGTGGTATGGCGCGTGTGTCGCATGTTACAGATGCCACTGACTGGCGTGTTGAATTCCCTTTTGTTGTATTAACGCCAGATTCAGAAGAAGAAGTCCCTGCTTTGGTAAAAAGCTGTATTGAGTTAGGTTTAAGCATAATTGCACGGGGTGGTGGTACAGGCTATACCGGTGGTGCTGTGCCATTGTATGAGCAGACAGCTGTTATCAATATGGAGAAACTGGAAAAGCTGGAGTCACTTGAGAATAAAAATATTCCCGGTGTAAATCAGCCAGTGCCAACCATACGTGTTGAAGCGGGAGTGGTTACCAAACGTGTATCAGAAGCGGCAGAATCACAAAATTTTGTATTTGCAGTAGATCCAACCTCACAGGATGCATCCACTATTGGTGGCAATATTGCTATGAATGCAGGTGGTAAAAAAGCTGTTATGTGGGGCACAACGCTGGATAATCTGGTGTCATGGCGCATGGTTACTGCCGATGGTAACTGGCTGGATATTGAGCGCATTAATCATAATCTGGGCAAAATTCATGAACAGAATGAAGTGGAATTTCGTCTTACTCGATATGACTCTGTAAGTAAGTCTGTTATTGGTCAGCCAGAAAAACTCCTGTTTCCGGGAAAATCTTTGCGCAAAGAAGGTTTGGGTAAGGATGTAACCGATAAATTTCTGGGTGGTTTGCCCGGTGTGCAAAAAGAGGGGTGTGATGGATTAATTACATCGGCTACCTTTTTACTGCATACCCTGCCTAAAAATATTCGTACAGTCTGTCTGGAATTTTATGGCAATGATCTGCATAAGTCTGTGCCAGCCATTGTAGAGATTAAAAATTACCTGCATCAACGTGAAGGTATATTACTGTCTGGGCTGGAACATCTGGATGAGCGTTATATCAAAGCGGTGAAATACAGCTCTAAATCAGCACGCGGTGAAATTCCGAAAATGTTGCTACTGGCTGATATTGCGGGTGATGATGAAAATGCTGTAGCAGAAGCTGCATCTCATATTGTGCGTCTGACAAATGCTCGTGATGCTGAAGGTTTTATTGCAGTGAGTGCAGAAGCGCGTCATCGTTTCTGGCAGGATCGAGCACGTACAGCCGCTATTGCCGCCCATACAAATGCCTTTAAAATTAATGAAGATGTTGTTATCCCATTAGATAAATTAGCAGATTATTCTGAAGGCATTGAGCGCATTAATATCGAGCAGTCGATAAGTAATAAACTACGTCTGCTAGATGAAATAAATAACTGCTTGTTAAAAAGTCGTGAAGATTTGCAGGCGAGTGATGACCCAGAAAATACAAAGTTATTGCAATCTAAATTTGATAGCGCACAGGAAACATTAGTTCAGGTAAAACAACGCTGGCAGAGTTTTCTGGATAATCTGGATGAGCCAGTCAGTCAATATCAAAATTTATTGTTAGACACTGAAAGGCAAAAAATAAATACAGGTGATACGATTATTGGCTGTATATTGCGCCATGAAATTATTGTCTCTTATCGTCAGGAAATAGAGCGGCCTTTCAAGCAAATTTTTAGTGGATATGATTTATTAGCGGTAAAAAATAAACTGGAAGATATGCACGTAGAGATTTTATCCAGTCGCTTATTTGTTGCGCTGCATATGCATGCCGGCGATGGCAATGTGCATACCAATATACCCGTTAACTCAAATGACTACACCATGATGCAGGAAGCAGAAAAAATTGTGGATCGTATTATGGCGCTGGCAATATCACTGGGTGGTGTTATTTCTGGTGAGCATGGTATTGGTATAACAAAATTTCAGTATCTTGATAAAAAAACCATTGATGCTTTTACAGAATATAAAAATAAAGTAGACCCTGAACATTACTTTAATCGGGGAAAACTACTGGCAAATACCAGTGGGCTAGAGCGTGCTTACACGCCGTCACTTCGTTTACTAAAGCAGGAAGCTATTATTCTTGAGGAAAGTGAGCTGGGTGAATTAAATGATTCCATTGCGCATTGTTTACGTTGCGGAAAATGTAAACCAAAGTGCAGTACCCATGTTCCTGCTGCAAACCTTCTTTATTCTCCGCGTAATAAAATTTTAGCAACGGGCTTGATTACAGAAGCTTTTTTATATGAAGAACAAACACGTCGAGGCATATCTGTAAGGCATTTTGATGAGATGAATGATGTGGCCGATCATTGTACGGTTTGCCATAAATGTTTATCGCCCTGTCCGGTTGATATTGATTTTGGTGATGTAACTATCATTATGCGACACTTATTAAAATCACAGGGGCGAAGGCGTACAAATATAGCCGTTAAAATGTCTATGGCATTTTTAAATGCATCTGATCCCGGTGCTATTAAATTAATGCGTAATGGATTAATTCGGGCAGGTTATTTCGGTCAGCGCCTGGCTCGCACAATATTAAAAACCATTCCTGGAATATTGCCAAAAGCAAAACGCCCTCAGGCAACGGCAGGCAAACCAGATATTAAAGAGCAGGTTATTCAGTTCTTTAATAAACCCATGCCGTCTGATGTGCCGGCGCAAACTATGCGAGCAGTTCTGGGTGTAGAAGATGATAAAACTATTCCTATATTACGCAATACAGCAAAAACAGATGAAAATAGTGAAGCTGTTTTTTATTTTCCCGGTTGTGGTTCTGAGCGTTTGTTTAGTCAGGTAGGCGTGGCGACAATGGCCTGGTTATATGAGCTAGGCATACAAACTGTTTTACCACCGGGTTATCTGTGTTGTGGCTATCCGCAAACATCCGCGGGTGATGTAGAAAAAGGCCGTCAAATTACAACACGCAATCGAGTGTTGTTTCATCGTATGGCTAATACTCTGAACTATCTTGATATCAAAACAGTTATTGTTTCATGTGGCACGTGCATGGATCAATTAATGGAATATCAGTTCGATCAAATTTTTCCGGATTGTCGCTTAATAGATATTCATGAATATTTAATGGAAAAAGATGTATCAATGGATGGTATTGGTGGTACGCAATATCTTTATCATGAGCCTTGCCATACACCAATGAAAATTTATGATTCAATAAAAGTAACCTCTAGCTTAATGGGTAAGAATGTTCAGTTATCTGATAGATGCTGTGGTGAGTCAGGTACATTTGCAGTAGCAAGAGCAGATATTGCAGCGCAGGTGAAATTTAGAAAAGAAAAAGAATTAAAGCAAAGTATTAAGCAACTTACTGGTCATGAAAAGGCATTATCAAATAATGTAAAAATGCTTACTTCATGTCCTGCCTGTCACCAGGGTTTGTCTCGTTATCAGGATGAAACGGGTTTGGATGTAGATTACATTGTTGTTGAACTTGCTAAACATAAACTGGGAGAAGACTGGCAAAAACAGTTTATTAAAGCGGTGAAGAATGGCGGGATTGAGAAAGTTCTTTTGTAAGCAAGACTGTTAGATATGTAATTTAATATAATCTATTCCGAGTGAAGTTCTGTCATCTCGATCGAAGTTGAGGGTTCTTTTTTTATGAGTAGTAAGATCTCTCAGCTTTGCTCGAGATGACATGCGGAAAATAGCAGGTTATTCTTCATTGATGACCAAAGACCTATTTAGGCATAATAGTTTTAGCGCCATCAGGCGTGCCTAAAATTAAAACATCAGCACCACGATTAGCAAATAAACCACAGGTAACAACACCCGCCCAGCTATTAATTTCATTTTCCATTTTAATAGGCTCCATTATTTCCATATCGTGAACATCCAGAATTATATTGCCATTATCAGTGATAAAGTTTTCACGCCATACGGGACGGCCACCCAGCTTTACCAGTTCACGAGCAATATAGCTGCGAGCCATGGGAATAACTTCCACGGGCAATGGAAACTTGCCCATCACGCTGACCAGTTTTGATTCATCCGCAATACAGATGAATTTTTCGCTAGCACCGGCAATGATTTTTTCACGGGTTAGTGCGCCGCCGCCGCCTTTAATAAGAGACAGAGTTTTATTGGATTCATCAGCGCCATCGATATACACAGGAATATAATCTACATTGTTTAAATCCATTACTTCAATGCCGCGCTTCTGCATGAGTTTGGTTGAAGCTTCGGAGCTGGAAACAGCACCTTTGATCTGGCCTTTGATTTCTGCCAGACAGTCGATGAAATGGTTTACTGTAGAACCTGTGCCCACGCCTACAATTTCATTATGAACAACATATTCCATCGCAGCCTCAGCGGCTTTGCGTTTCATTTCGTCTTGAGTCATAGTACTCGCTCCAACAATGCTGTCATTCAGTGATAATGACATAGTATTTAGATAAAATTTTTTTTAGGATGATACCTGTTAAGGCTTAACAAGTCATCATTCGTAGGAGCGGCTTTAGCCGCGAATTTTTTTAACCAATGACGAATCGCGGCTAAAGCCGCTCCTACAGATAAAATATTACAAGATCAAAGGTCGCACCATAATAGGTGTTGATATATGACATGACAAAAAAATACATAGAAAAAATACTCACGGCTCGCGTTTATGATGTGGCGATTGAATCGCCTCTGGAAAATGCCGGGCGTTTAACCGCACGGTTGCATAATAATATTCTGCTCAAGCGTGAAGATTTGCAGCCTGTGTTTTCATTTAAGTTACGTGGTGCTTACAATAAATTATATCAGTTATCCTTAAAAGGCAATTTGAAAGGCGTGATAGCAGCTTCGGCTGGCAATCATGCACAGGGTCTGGCGTTATCGGCATCTCGATTAGGCCAGAAAGCCACGATTGTTATGCCAAAAACTACACCCCGCATTAAAGTAGATGCGGTTAAGTCATACGGTGCAAAAACGGTGTTATTTGGTGATACCTATGATGAAGCATGTGAGCATGCCTATGCTCTGGCTGAAAAAGAAAAGCTGGCCTTTATACATCCCTATGATGACCCTGATGTTATTGCAGGTCAGGGTACTATTGCTATGGAGATACTGCGCCAGTACCCTGAAAATATTGATGCTATTTTTATTCCTGTTGGTGGTGGTGGATTAATTGCTGGCATGTCAGCGTTTATTAAATATTTGCGTCCAGAAATAAAAGTAATTGGTGTTGAGCCGGAAGATGCTGCATGTATGGCAGCGGCATTTGAAAAAAATCGTCGAGTGGTTTTAGATCAGGTAGGTATTTTTGCTGATGGTGTTGCCGTAAGACAGGTAGGGCGTGAAACATTCAGAGTTGCCAGAAAATGTGTTGATGAAATCATGACTGTCAATACAGATGAAATATGTGCAGCAATAAAAGATATTTTTGATGATACCCGTTCCATTACAGAACCTGCGGGTGCGCTGGCTGTGGCGGGTATTAAAAAATATATTGAACAGCATGGATTAAAAGATAAAACACTGGTAGCTATTAATAGTGGTGCCAATATGAATTTTGATCGTTTGCGATATGTTTCTGAGCGAGCTGAATTAGGTGAGCACAGGGAAGGTCTGATTACAGTCACTATTCCTGAAAAGCCGGGTAGTTTCCGCAAGTTCTGTAAAACTATTGGCAAGCGAGGTATTACAGAATTTAATTACCGTTATTCTGATGATAAAGAAGCCCATGTGTTTGCCGGGATTCAGTTAAGTGAAGGTCTGGCTGAAATGGAAAAACTGGTTGTCAAATTAGGTAAGGCAGGTTACCCGGTTGTTTGCATGACAGATAATGATCTTGCCAAAATGCATGTGCGCTATATGGTGGGTGGCCATGTTAAGGGGCTGGAAAATGAAGTGTTATATCGCTTTGAATTTCCTGAGCGTCCGGGGGCTTTACTTAATTTTTTAACTCATATTGGTGGCCGCTGGAATATCAGTTTATTTCATTACCGAAATCATGGTGCAGCTTATGGTCGTGTGCTAGTTGGTTTGCAGGTGCCACATAGTGATTATAAAGAGCTGAAAGAGTTCTTGGCAACAGTGGGTTATCGTTGGTGGGAAGAGACGGATAATCCGGCTTATAAAATGTTTCTGGAAGGCTGAGTAGTGAGATAGTGTGGTAATTAAAACTGGAATTTTAAAAGTAGTTTAATTTTAAATGAAGTTAATGTTAGACACCCTCTCCCTCAGGGAGAGGGCTGGGGTGAGGGTGGTTTAAATAGCTGTTCGTGTAAAAATTAAAAGCCCCTCATTCTGATCTTTTCTCCATGAAAGATGGGGCTAAAACAATGTTCAGGATTTATACAAACCCAGCTCAGTAGCAATTAAATTTAAAGGCACATCCCAGGGCTCACAGCTCAAAGCATCAACTTTCTGTAACTCATGTGCCAGACCAATTAAATGAGGGCTGTGCCATTGCCTACGGTGCGTGGTAAATGCAAGACTGCGATCATAATAACCGCCCCCCATACCCAGTCTATTTCCTTTTTCATCAAAGGCCACCAGAGGTAATAAAATCAAATTCAACTGTCGTGCGCGAATCCACTGGCCGGGGTTTACATCGGGCTCATCAATATTAAAACGGTTGGTTTTTAATTTTGTGTCGGGTTTGAAAGGTGCGAAAAACAAAGATTTTCCTGTTGGCGGTAATACAGGTAAAAATACATCTTTTTTATACTGCCATGCTTTTTCAATAATATAAGCAGGGTCGATTTCACCATCTTCTGCAAGATAAAAGGCTATGCGTTTTGCATTTAAAAATAGAGGATGGCGAGCTATTAAACTTGCCAGAGATTGTGCGTGTTGCTGTTGTTTATTTGTATCAAGTTCGCGTCTTTTTTGACGAATAGATTTTCTTAACTGATTCCGATCTGACATGGTTATATATTTTTCTTTGTATCAAATAAAAAACAGAAGTGTTTTCCCGGATTGCAGGGAGAAAGGAGGAGGGTGCAACCACAAAGCCGTAGCAGTACTCACGATCCTTGAACCTAAAGAGTTCAAGTGGGAACTAGCGTCGGCACGTCAGGCTTCCCGTACAGGACGGTAATGCACACAGTGCCGGACAGGCATTGTTCCCGGGCCGATGAGTAAGGCTCAAGGGTTTTATAAGTGTGCTTACAAACTTTGCAGAAGCACCCAAACTTTTTAACATAACTGTTCAGCTTTTTCTGAACAGCTACATATTTACCTGTGCTCTTTGCCCCCATGCCTCAAGCAATGAGGCTGGGGCTTCGAGCGCCTCGATGGTATCGAGGGTTAATTAAATAGTAACAAAGCCGTATTACAGTTTTATTGACTCATATCTATGTTACTTCGATTTCGCGTAAGGCAATGTCTATCTTCTTTTGCAGATTACCTACGCGTGCATCAAGATTATCGTAGCCATTCTGGTAATCCTGACTACTAATTAATTCATGTGCAAGATTTAATGCTGCCATAATGGCTATTCGTTCGGTGCCTATTATTGAGCCTTTGCCGCGAATTTCATTGAGCTTGTCATTAAGAAAGTCAGCCGATGCACGAAGAGACTCCTGTTCTTCTGCTGGACAGGCGACACGATACTCCTTGTCCATTATTTTTATATTGAGGCTGCTATTGCTCACAGTGTAAACCCGTTAGAGCGCGAAACCGCTCAGGCAGTTTCCATAGTTTTAAGGCGAGCAATCATGTTTTCAACCTGTGAGCGGACATGCTCTTTCTGCTCGAAAAGGCTGGCACGATCAGATTTTATCTGTTGTAGCTGCTCTTTAAGTGATGAGTTTTCTCCGGAAAGACGGCTGGTAAGCTCAATAAGCTCAGCAACTTTTGCTTCCAGACTCTCAATGTTATTGGCAATATTGTTGGATGTTTTTTCATTCATAGTGCTAAATATAGTTATTGATTGAGGCTGGGTCAACAGGAGTATTGATAAGAGTTGAATATTGTTTAGCTAAATCGGACAGAATGATAGAATAAAAGCTTTTATAAATGAGATAAAAATATGCCAGAAAGGCCAGAATATAGCAGTTTGCAGCAGTCATTAAAGAAAACAGATGCCGAGATGCTGGCATCAGAATGTCATGGTGCTTTGTGTGGTGTTTTTTGTGCCGGTGGCAGGCCTGAGCTGGGCGACTGGCTGGAACAGGTTTTTGAAGATTTTGACCTGAATAATATGCTTATTAAAGAAGCCAGTCAGTTACTGGTTGGGCTGTTTGAGAATACACAAACTCAGCTAAATGATGCTGAGGCTGATTTTCAGATGCTATTACCCGATGATGAAAGCTCGCTGGCAGATCGTACCGATGCACTGGCTCAGTGGTGTCATGGGTTTACCTATGGGCTTGCCTCTGGTGGCTTAAAACAGGATACAGAGCTTCCAGATGATACTGCTGAGCTGCTCAGAGATTTAGTTGAAATTGCTCGTGCAGGACACGATGACCTTGCAGAAGATGATGTGGATGAAGAGTCTTATATGCAGCTTTATGAATATGTGCGCATGGGGGTATTGCTGATTAATGAAGAATTACAGCCTGTTCCACCTGCAGAGAAAACCCGACATTAATATTACCCCCAGAAGATAATCTATTTATGAATCCTAAAATACATGCAAGACACCGCAAACAACTTATGCGTATGGTGGGTGAAGCAGGTATCGCTATATTGCCAGCAGCTCCCGTTAGAATACGTAACCGTGATGTAGAGTATCCCTATCGTCAGGACAGTGATTTTTTCTTTCTCAGCGGTTTTCCTGAACCAGAAGCGGTAATCGTATTAGTGCCGGGGCGAGAGCATGGTGAATATATTTTATTCTGCCGTGATAAAAATCCTGAACATGAAGTATGGCATGGGCGACGCTATGGTCCGGAAGGTGCTAAAGAACAATTTTTAGTTGATGATGCTTTTCCTGTCGATGATATCGATGAAATTTTACCCGGCTTAATGGAGCACTGTGAGCGAGTTTATTACACCATGGGGCTAGATCCACAATTTGATAAACGGGTTATGGACTGGGTAAACAGCTTACGCAAAACGGCTCGCTCTGGTACGCATGTGCCATATGAATTTGTCTCACTGGATTATTTATTACATGACATGCGATTATTTAAAAATCGTGATGAATTACGTTTGATGAAAAAAGCTGCAGCAATTTCATCTAATGCTCACAGGCGAGCAATGAAATTTTGTAAGCCAGGCGTTTATGAATACCAGCTGGATGCAGAAATTCTTCATGAATTTCAAATGAATGGAGCAGGCTGGGCCTACCCAAGCATTGTTGGTGGTGGTGCTAATGGCTGTATTTTGCATTACACCGAAAATAAAGATGTGTTGAAAGAGGGTGATCTGGTGCTGATTGATGCAGGTGCAGAATATGGCGGCTTTGATGCAGATATAACCCGCACCTTTCCTGTGAATGGCAAATATTCAATACCACAGAAAGAAATTTATGAATTGGTTTTAGAAGCCAATATCGGCGCTATTAAAAAAGTTAAACCGGGTAATCACTGGAATGATCCACACAATGAAGCGGTGAAAATTTTAACCCGAGGCATGATTGAATTAGGTTTGTTAAAAGGCACACCAGCAAAATTAATTAAAGAAGAAGCCTATAAAAAATATTACATGCACCGAACAGGTCACTGGTTGGGAATGGATGTTCATGACGTGGGTGATTATAAAGTCGATGATGAATGGCGATTACTGGAAGCAGGAATGGTATTAACTATTGAGCCGGGTTTATATATTCCACACGGTAGTCGTGGTGCAAAACGCTGGTGGGATATTGGTGTACGTGTAGAAGATGATGTGGTGGTAACTAAAGATGGTCATGATGTACTGTCTGCGTCATGCCCAAAAACAGTGGAAGAAATTGAAAGCATAATGGCTTGAAATATTATATGAATACAGAAAGTGCAAACAAATACGATGTAATAATAATTGGTGGCGGCATGGTCGGCGCAAGTCTTGTGTGTGCTTTGGCAAATCAAAAAGATAAACGCATTGCTGTTATTGAGGCGTATGAATTTAATACTAAATCACAACCCAGTTTTGATGATCGTGTTATTGCATTAAATTATGGCTCGCGCCGTATCTGGGAAGCAATGGGTTTATGGCGTGAGCTTGAGCCTTTAATTGAGCCGATCAAAAGTATTCATGTATCTGATCGAGGTCATCTGGGTGCAACACGTTTACACCATAAAG
This sequence comes from uncultured Thiotrichaceae bacterium, assembly GCA_964522445.1. Classification (GTDB taxonomy): domain Bacteria; phylum Pseudomonadota; class Gammaproteobacteria; order SZUA-229; family SZUA-229; genus CAZFUY01. Next base: position 12,292 of record CAZFUY010000038.1, read on the forward strand.
AAGAAAATGTAGAAGCACTGGGATATGTGGCTGAGAACAGAATTATCGGCAAAGTATTGATGGATAAAATACAGCAGCTTAGTCATGTTGACTGGTTTTGCCCCGCAACAATTGAACAATTAACACAGGACAATGAAACTGTTTATATTGTGTTAAATGATAATGGTGAGCAAAAAGAATTATCAACTTCATTGATGATTGCCGCTGATGGTGCTATGTCAAAAGCCAGAGAATTATCAGGGCTTGGCATAACACGTCAGGATTACGAACAAACTGCAGTCATTACCAATGTTGAAACAGAATATGCACATAATAGTATGGCTTATGAACGATTTACAGATACAGGCCCGCTGGCTTTTTTGCCGATGACTGAAGGGCGTTGTTCAGTGGTGTGGACAATTAACTCTAAAGACACAGAACAAATTATGTCGTTAGATGATGAGTCATTTATTGAAAAGCTTCAGCAACGATTTGGGTTTAGATTAGGTCATATTTTAAAAGCAGGAAAACGTAATGCCTATCCATTGGCTTATATTGAAAGTGAACAGCTTGTTAAAGGCCGCGTAGTAATAATCGGTAATGCGGCGCATGCGTTGCACCCTGTTTCAGGTCAGGGTTATAACCTTGCCTTAAGAGATGCGGCTGAAATAGCGGAACTTATTACAGAAGCCGATGACCCCGGTCATGAATTGTTATTGGCCGAATACAATGCAAAACGACGTAAAGATATGTTACGTGTTTATCGTATTACTGATTCGTTAGTAAGAATATTTTCTAATTCATTTTCACCATTGACGCATGCACGAGCAGCTGGTTTAATTTTTATAGATTTAATACCATCGGCACGCCATTTAATAGCAAGACAAAGTATGGGTTTATCAGGTCGCATGAGTAAAATGATGCGAAGGCTGCCGCTATGAAAAATCAATACGATGTTTTAATTATTGGTGGTGGTATTGTGGGTTTAACGCTGGCCTGTGCTTTAGGTAAAAGTCATTTAAGTGTTGCTGTTGTTGAAGCACAAGAGCCGATTGATACTGCAAAAGATGATGAATATGAATTACGCGTATCGGCAATAAGCCGCGCATCTCAGCAGGTGTTCCTTAATTTAAATGCCTGGCAGGGAATACAAAACAGACGCATTAGTCCGTTTGAATACATGCATGTCTGGGATGCTACAGGCACAGGTGAAATACATTTTGATGCGGCAGAATTAGGCGTTGATGCACTGGGTCATATTATAGAAAATAAAGTAACCCAGGCAGCTTTGCTTGAGCAGTTAAATAAATTAGAAAATATAGACTGGTTATGTCCTGCTCAGGTTGAGAATATAAATTATCAGCCAATGTCTAGTAGTGTCGAATTTCAGGGCGGGAAAAAATTAACGGCGCGGCTATTAGTGGGTGCAGATGGGGCAAATTCTCGTGTGCGTGATGCAGCCGATATTGAAATAGAAAAAGCACCTTACAACCAGAAAGCTGTTGTCTGTGTTGTGAAATCTACAAACCATCATGGTTACACAGCATGGCAGCGTTTTTTACCTACGGGCCCTTTGGCTTTTTTGCCATTAGGTGATGGTCGCTGTTCCATTGTCTGGTCTGCAACAGATGAAGAAGCAGATAGATTACTTGCTTTAGATGACGATACATTTTGCCGTGAACTGGAACAGGCTTTTGATTACAGATTAGGCGCGGTTGTATCAACTGGAGAGCGTGCAGCTTTTCCATTAGTTCGTAGACATGCAGAGTGTTATGTAAAACAGGGGCTGGCATTAATTGGTGATGCTGCGCACACGATTCATCCTCTGGCAGGGCAGGGTGTAAATCTGGGTATTCTTGATGCGGCAAGTTTGGCGCAGGTGTTAATTGAAGCAGAACAGAAAAAAAATAATTTTGCAGATTATTTAACCTTAAGAAAGTTTGAACGTTGGCGCAGAGGTGAAAATACCTTAATGATGTTTGGTATGAGTGGGTTCAAAAATCTTTTTAGCAATGAGCAAACAGAACTCAGTGTTATTCGAAATATGGGTTTAAATATGGTGAATAGTCTGGGGCCGATAAAACATAAATTTATGCGTCATGCTATGGGGCTGGAAGGTGATTTGCCTGAACTGGCAAAAACTATTGGCGGGTAGTTTTTTTGGATATTTAAAATCTTCAAATAATCTAAACTGATTGCTTTGGAAATTCTTTTATATAAATATCCTGCTTATTAAAAGGTATTTCAATGCCCTGCTGATTAAATTGTTTATAGACAACACCATGAAGCTCATTTAAAACATTGCCTCTTAAAACTGGTTCATTAACCCAGCCGAGTAATTCGAAATCTAAACTTGATCCACCAAAATTTCGAAAGCGAACACGAGGTTCTGGGATGTCACAGATTCCATCTACAGAATCAGCCGCTTCCATTAAAACTTTTTCTACCTGATCTATGTCACTGCCGTAAGCGACACCGACTTTTAAACGCACCCGGTATTTTTTATGAGGCCCACCGGATTCATTGATAACTTTAGTGTTACCCATAATGGAATTTGGAATAGTAATTTCAATATCATCGCGAGTGAGTATGCGAGTGCTGCGAATACCGATATGTGTTACTTCACCGCGTTCACCTGAATCCAGAACAATAAAGTCACCAATTTTGTAAGGGGCATCAGCTAAAATTAAAACACCAGCAAATAAATTAGCCAATGTATCTTTAGCGGCAAAACCAACCGCGATACCGACAATACCGGCTGAAGCTAGCCATGCTGTCATATCGATATGCCAGGCGCTAAAAATAAAATAAACGGCGGCGACAATAATAATAAGCAAGGCTAAATTCAGAAACAGGGGCAGAGTCTGTATGCTGACAATAGGTAAATGAGTCGGATTGGTGCTGATTGATGTTAGCAGTATTCGAGTCAGGCGAATTAAAAATGTTGACCAGATAATAACGGCAAAAGAATTCAGTAAAGAGTGGCTTATTTGCTCACCCTGATCCTCAAAAACAATATTGGCAGCAATACTCAGTGATATTAATAAAACGCTGTAAAACAAAGCAGGGCGAGATATGTGAATAATATTATTATCCAGTTTGCTTTGAGTTTTATTGGCAAAATGAAGAATAATTCGGCTGAACAGGCCATTGATCAGTTTAGATAGAATCAGCCCCGCAAGAACCGCGATAGCAGCCTGATAATAGGGGTTATCACTGAAGATTTTTAAATAAGTTTCAATCTGGGCGTTATCAATGGGATCCATAGTGTTGTTTTTCTTTTTCTGAAAGCTAGATCATTTCAGATTATTCATCGGCTGACAATTGTATATTGAGACCTTTGCACGATATATTCACGAGTAAAAATGATTAAAATTTCACTGCTTTTTGTTAGAAAACTTGCCAATAGCTAGCTATTAGCTGCGCTTCCTGCCTCAATCAGTAAAATTTTAGTGCGTTTTTCTTTCGCGCCTCTATCATGCAAAGGCATGCAAAGGCATGCAAAGACCTCACGTTTTTAATTTTAAGGGCTCTTATGGAAATTTGTAGCGGTCTGGTTTATAGTGCCCAGCTCAATCTCAAAGGTCGTGGGAGAGATCTTACCAAAAGGTAAGGCACCGAAGGCGCAACCGCCCGGAAACGCTCAGGTACACGGACTACGACTTCGTTCAAAGCAACAGGTTGACTCTGGAGAGCAGCTCACGCATGAGCTCACCGAAGGGGAACACAGGCGCAGCCTGTCTATCTCTCAGGTATCAGGACAGAGGGGCAGTTTCTTTTATTAAAGGGCACTGCTTATGAGTCAGCAAACTATCTTATTCGAAAAACACCAGCAATATGGCGGTAAAATCGTTGATTTTGCAGGCTGGTTAATGCCCATCAATTACGGTTCTCAGATTGAAGAACATCATCAGGTACGAAAAGATGCGGGCATGTTTGATGTATCGCATATGACCGTGGTTGATCTCAATGGATCTAAAGTAATCCCCTTTTTACAATATCTTCTGGCTAATAATGTCGCCAAACTTAAACAATCAGGTAAAGCGCTTTACAGTTGCATGTTAGATGAGCAGGGCGGCGTGATTGATGACCTTATCATTTATTACATGAATGATGACTGGGTGCGCATGGTGGTTAATGCAGGTACGCGTGATAAAGATCTGGCCTGGATTGAGAAGCAGGCAGATGCTTTTAATGTTGAGATGAAAGAGCGTGGCGAGCTTGCCATGATTGCTGTGCAGGGACCCAATGCGCGTGAAAAAGCGTTGCAGGTATTACCTCTGGATGCCAGTCAGGCGGCAGCTGATCTTGATCGCTTCTTTGGCGTGGATAGTGGCGATTGGTTTATTGGTCGAACAGGTTACACAGGCGAAGACGGTTTTGAAATTATATTGCCTGAATCAGAAGCCGCTGATTTCTGGGATGCGCTGGCAGAAGCTGGTGTTAAACCTGCCGGACTGGGTGCGCGTGATACCTTGCGCCTGGAAGCGGGTATGAATCTTTATGGTACAGATATGGATGAATCTACCTCACCACTGATATCAGGTTTGGGCTGGACCATAGCCTGGTCTCCCGAAGACAGAAATTTTATAGGGCGTAAAGCCATAGAAAAAGAAAAAGCTCAGGGCGTAAAGCAAAAACTGGTGGGGCTTGTGCTTGAAGATAAAGGCATTTTACGAGGCCATCAAAAAGTGGTTGTTGAGGGTATTGGTGAAGGCGAAATAACCAGCGGTACTTTTTCGCCCAGTTTAAAAAAATCGATAGCTCTGGCAAGAGTGCCTGTAGAAACAGGTGAGTTATGCCAGGTTGATATTCGTGGCAGGTTATTAAATGCAAGAGTTGTTAAGCCAGTATTTTTTCGTGAAGGTAAATCCTGTATAGAATAAATAATGGTTAGGGGTTGGAGTCAAATTTGGCTCCGCCCCCTAAAGAAAATTTAAAGAAATAATAAATATTTAAGAGGATCATGTTATGAGTGAAATTCCAACAGAACTGCATTACACAAAATCCCATGAATGGGTGCGCCTGGAAGATGACGGAACAGTAACCGTTGGTCTTACTGATCATGCACAGGAATCTTTAGGTGATCTGGTTTTTGTTGAATCACCCGAAGTTGGCACTGAATATGCGGCAGAAGAAGCATGTTGTGTTGTTGAATCAGTAAAAGCCGCATCTGATATTTATATGCCAATTAATGGTGAAATTATCGATGCAAATCCAGCATTAGCTGACGAGCCAGAAATTATTAATAGCTCTCCTTACGATGATGGCTGGTTGTTTAAAATTAAACCTTCTGATGAAGATGATATTGGTCAGTTAATGGATTCAAGTACATATGAAGCAGAGCTGGAAGATGAGTAGTTGTAGGAGCAGCTTTAGCCGCGAAGATATTTAATTTAACGACCATCGCGGGTTAAAGCTGCTCCTACAAAAAAATTAATATTTTTTATTTGCGATTATTCGCGGAAATTTTTATATGCCTTTTATTCCCCATACAGAAAATGAAATACGTGAGATGCTATCCATTATTGGTGTGCATGATATCGAACAGTTGTTTAGCGAAATTCCATCGCATTTAAGAGCAAAAGCCCTGGATAAAATTCCGCAGGGAATGAATGAAATGGAAATCAATCGGTTAATGTCTTCCCGTGCTGCGCAAGATGGACAGCCTGTTTGTTTTATAGGTGCAGGTTCCTACGATCATCATATACCCTCTGCAGTCTGGCAAATTACGACACGCGGTGAATATTACACGGCTTATACGCCCTATCAGGCAGAAGCCTCTCAGGGTACTTTGCAGTTAATCTATGAATACCAGAGCATGATGACAGCATTAACCGGCATGGATGTGTCTAATGCTTCACTTTATGATGGAGCGTCAGGTTTAGCTGAAGCGGTATTAATGGCTGTGCGAGCTAATCGTAAATCTAAATCACGCCGTATTCTTGTGCCGAGGTCGGTTAATCCTGTTTATACAAAAACAACAACCAGTATTGTTAAGCATCAGAATATTGAGCTGGTTGATATTGATTTTGATATGCAGACCGGCCAGATAACTCTAGAAGCTTTAAAGCCATTTGAAGGTGAGGATATAACTGCACTGGTTATATCTCAGCCAAGTTTCTTCGGTACTTTAGAACAGGTTGATGCTTTAACAAACTGGGCACATGCCAACGGTATTCTGGTTATTGCGGTTGTTAACCCTTTGAGTCTGGCTTTATTAAAACCGCCGGGGGAATGGGGAGATAATGGTGTTGATATTGTCTGTGGTGATGGTCAGCCATTGGGTGCGCCTATGTCTTCTGGGGGGCCTTATTATGGTTTTATGTGTTGTAAAAAAGCACACGTTCGTCAAATGCCAGGGCGTATTGTAGGGCGTACAGTAGACCAGGAAGGCCGGCAAGGTTTTGTGTTAACGCTACAGGCTCGTGAGCAACATATTCGTCGATCAAAAGCGACATCAAATATTTGTACTAATCAGGGACTGGTGGTTACAGCATCGACCATTCATATGGCTATACTCGGCTCGCATGGGCTGGAACAGGTTGCGGCAAGTTGTCATCAAAATACAAATCTATTAATTGAAAAATTGATTGCTATTGATGGCGTTGAGCGTTTATTTTCTGGTGCTAATTTTCATGAAGTGGTTGTGAAGTTAAATAAAACATCGGCGCACGTTTTAACAGCGCTTGCTGATAAAAATATTCTGGGTGGATATGATCTATCAATAGATTATCCTGCAGAAAAATATCCACAGTTAGAAAATTGTATTTTAGTTTGTGTTACAGAAATGCGTACAGAAGAAGAAATTGAAAGTTATGCAAATGCTTTAACTGAAATTTTATCGTAGCTTTTGACTCCGACCCCTGAAGAAAAACTGAAAAATATAAATTTATTTAAGTTGAAATAATTATGTTAATTTTTGAACACACAGCCAAAGGTCGAAAAACAAAAATACAGGCGCCTGAAGTTGATAGCAGAATTACTGATATTCCTGATGAGCTGCTAAGAAAAAAATCAGCTGCATTGCCTGAAGTTTCTGAAATGCAGGCAGTAAGGCATTTTACTTCTTTGTCGCAAAAGAATTTTTCAATTGATACACATTTTTATCCATTGGGTTCATGCACAATGAAATATAACCCAAGGGTCTGCAATTCACTGGCAATGTTGCCCGGTTTTTTGTCTCGTCATCCATTAGCGCCTGAAAAATTTAGTCAGGGTTTTATGGCATGTATGTATGAACTACAAAATATGCTGTGTGAAGTTACCGGCATGGCAGGTTTTTCATTAACTCCTATGGCGGGTGCGCAAGGTGAGTTTGCGGGTATCGCCATGATTCGTGCCTATCATGATGCAAATAATGATGTTGAGCGAAAAGAAATACTTGTGCCTGACGCAGCTCATGGCACTAATCCTGCGACGGCAACAATGTGTGGTTACAGTGTTAAAGAAATACCCACGCTGGCAAATGGTGATGTTGATGTTTCTGTATTAAAAGAAGCTGTTGGCCCACAGACAGCAGGTTTGATGTTAACAAACCCATCAACACTGGGTGTGTTTGAACGTAATATTGAAGAGATTGCGGGCATTGTTCATGATGCAGGTGGTTTGCTGTATTACGATGGAGCAAACCTGAATGCGATTTTAGGAAAGATTCGTCCAGGTGATATGGGGTTTGATGTTATTCATTCGAACCTGCATAAAACTTTTTCAACGCCTCATGGTGGTGGAGGTCCTGGTTCAGGCGCAATTGGTGTTGCAGAACGACTCAAACCCTTTATGCCTCTACCCCTGGTTGCTAAAGAAAAAAATAGCTATCGTTGGTTAACAGAAGGCGATTGTCCTCAAAGCATAGGGCGTATGTCAGCATTTATGGGTAATGCAGGTGTTCTGTTACGCGCCTATATTTATATGCGTTTACTGGGGCGTGAAGGCATGCCACGTGTTGCTGAGTTTGCTACTCTAAATGCAAATTACATGATGGCGCAATTAAAAAATAAAGGATTTGAAGTGGCGATTGCAGATCGTTTTGCATCACATGAATTTATAATTACGTTAAAAAAACAGGCTAAAGAATTACACGTAACAGCGATGGATTTTGCCAAGCGTTTACTGGATTTAGGTTACCATGCGCCGACAACTTATTTTCCCCTGTTAGTACCAGAGTGTTTATTAATTGAACCCACTGAAACTGAAGCTAAAGATGCATTAGATGGTTTTATTAATGCGCTGCTACAAATTCAGCAGGAAGCAGAGAATAATGCTGAGTTTTTAAAAGGCGCACCTTATACCATGCCAGTTAATCGTTTAGACGAAGTGCGTGCTGCCAGGCAGCTTGATTTATCATGGACGAATAAATAGTTACAATTCTCTTTTAGGTGTAAATAAGAATGGCAAAAACGGGTAATAAAGGCTTAAAAAGAATTCTTATGGCTGCTGTGTATTCATGGCAGGGCATTAAAGCATCTTTTAAAAATGAAGAAGCATTTCGACAGGAATTATTATTAGCCATAGTATTAATGCCGCTCGCTTTCTGGTTGGGTGATAGTCGAGTTGAAATAGCGCTAATGGTTTCAAGTGTATTGCTGGTATTGATTGTAGAAATTTTAAATTCTGCAATTGAAGCTATTGTTGATCGAGTAGGTTCTGAATTTCATGAGTTAAGTGGTCGTGCTAAAGATATGGGGTCGGCGGCTGTTTTATTTGCTTTGCTTAATGTTGTTTTTGTTTGGGCGATAGTACTTTTTTGAAGTTTATCACAAGGCAATTACACGGTTTCGCCCCGTTTTCTTTGCTTTGTATAAAGCATCATCGGCACGTTTTATAAGTGTGTCAATCGTGTCTGCATCTTTCCTGAATTCAGTGACTCCAAAGCTACAGGTTAGTTGGGTTATTTTTTCAAAAGGGTATTTTTCTATTTTATGGCGTAATCTTTCGGCGTGTTTTGTGGCGTTATTAATGTCGGTTTCATGGGCAAGGATAATAAATTCCTCGCCGCCGTAGCGTGAGAATATATCAGATATTCTATTGTGTTTTATTACAATATCAGTGAAGGCCTGTAATATAGCGTCTCCAACAGGATGGCCGTGCTGGTCATTAACTTCTTTAAAATGGTCGATATCAATATAAATAATTGAGAATGTGCCACCGTATCGATTTACTTTATCAATTTCTGCATCCAGAAAGTAATTAAACTGCATTCGGTTGTATGCGCCAGTTAATATATCAATACTGGCCTGTTTGATCAGTTGATTGCTCAGGCGTTTATTTTTTGCCATCAAAATACCAAATAAAATACCTGCAATGGATGGCATAATAAAACTGACAGGTTGAATGGTGATATTAAGCAGGTGTGAGTGAAATAAACTCAGAATATTTGTTAATAGAGTTGATAACACAATATAAACTGCATAAATATTGCCGTGGTTATCTGGCTTTGTTTGTTTGGTCATGTGCCTTTTAGCTTATTGCTTTTTCTATGATTATAGCTATTGTTATCTAAATTACGATATCTGGATTAGTTTTCTTTCACTAGTCTGATCTTTAATATAAAGGATAAGTTCATGAGAATATTCAGGATAATGATTTTTTTTACTTTATTGATCCCTTCGGCTTATGCAAAGGAGATAGCGGGGGTCAATTTTGATGAGTCAATAGTGGTATCGGGTGCAGCCGAAAAGTTGCAATTGAATGGGTTGGGTATTCGTTATAAATTCTTTTTTAAAATATATATAGCGGCATTATATGTTGAGAGTAAAACCAGTAATGTTGATGAGCTAATTAATCAGCCAGGGGCTAAGCGAGTTATTATGCATTTTCTTTATGATGAGGTTGGTAAAGAAAAGCTGATCAGTGCCTGGGTTGAAGGTTTTGAAGATAATTTATCAGGGAAGAAATTTGCTGAGCTAAAGCCCCGTATAGATAAATTTAATAATATGTTTGAAGCAGTAAAAGAAGGTGATGTTGTATTACTGGATTATTTGCCCGGTAAAGGTACGCGCGTCACAATTAAAGGTCAGCAAAAAGGTTTTATTGAAGGTTTAGATTTTAATCAGGCTTTATTAAGAATATGGTTAGGAGAAGAACCTGTAACTGATGATTTAAAAGAAGCGTTGCAGGGGCTATAAAATTATTAGCTGCTTATTAGTTTATAGATTCTTTTTACTGCATTTCCATTAAAGAAACCTGTACGGCTTCGGCGTCCTGGTATACAGCATTTAATAATTTATTTAGATCCTCAGTTACATCATTTATAGAAGAAACAGATTCAAGTTGCTGTAAGTAGAGAGAGGTATTTAGTGTTGCGCATTCAACGGCAGATGCTTCTTCTGTCGCCTTATCTGTATCTATGATTTTTTCCAGCGCCATCTGGCTCATGTGTTCTGCATTTAATTCCATTTCACTTAAGTTGGTAATAGTTTGATCCAGTAAATCAGTGGGCATAGCGATAATATGTTGTTTCATCATTTTACGTGCGTCACGTAAGGGTTTAAGGATGGTTTTTTGCCAGGGCAGAGTGGTTTGAATTAGTACTATTGCATCTTCCTGATTTAGTTTAATGCCCTTATCGGCAATCCATAAACAATACATAATAATATTTATATCGGCATCAAAGTTGTTCTGCAATTTAAGGCAGGCACCTTCTACTTCGGGGAGCTTGTAAATTTGATCAGAAAAAGACCACAGTTTGCTATCAGGGAATTTCATTCTTTTTGCTGTTTAACCCATGTTTTTTGATACTACTTAAGGTTAGACCAAAAGTTTCTAAATTTCAGCTCAACATTTCTTCAGCGGCCTGTTTTAAGGTCTTTTTTTCTACAACGCCGGTGAGTATTTGTTTATCAAAAACAAATGTGGGTACGCTTTTAGCCTGAATTGCACTTGCGTATTGCAGGTAAACTAATAGTGGTTTGGGTGTCTTATCAGCTGGGCCATGGGTGTAAGGGGTGCTCCAGGCCTGTTCAATTAGTTGTTCTGGAATGCTGCATTCATTAGCCAGCTTTCTCAGTATCTGTTCATCACCAATATTTTGTCCTTCAATAAAACAGGCTTCAAATAAGCGCTCATGTAAAGGATAAAAAATATCTGCACCAAGTGACTTGCAGGCTTCTGCAAGTAATAATGCTTTGCGAGAGTTTGTGGTTATGGTGTGTGTCGGTAGTTTAATGTCTTCATCATTAGCCAGTTGATGAAGATTTTTTATTAGCTCATTCCAGTGTTCATTGCTGTAATTTAGCAGGGATACAGACTGGCCTTCGGCTGGTGTTTCAGGGTGAATTTCTATAAAGCACCAGTTTATTTTTAGATTATAGTCAGCTCTCAGGCTGGCCAGGCGTTTATGACCAATAAAGCAAAAAGGACAAATATAATCGCTTAGGACAGAAATTTTTAGTTCTGGTTTTGAAGATGACATAAATCAGACAATAGTCTGATTATTTGTAAGTAGCAAGTCAATGGGGAAGTGCTATATTCTGTCTATGTTAATAAATAGCCATTTTGTATTGTTTAGAGCTTTTGTCTTAATTGCATTAATAGCCTGTCTATCTCTGTCTGTTCAGGCGCGTGATTTTGAAGGGGGTTATGCTGCTTATGGTGCAGGTTCTCAGCCCTGTAGTAGTTATGTGGCTGCATTGAAAAAAGGCTCAGGGGATGTGGATTATTTTGTTGACTGGTTAATTGGTTATTTTTCAGCGTTTAATGTGATTATGCCTAATACCTATAATATTCTGGGTGAATCTAGTTTCCCTTCAGCGCAGGGCTGGTTAGATCGGCATTGTCGCCGATATCCAAAAGAGCTTTTTGTGAATGCTACGGCGCGTTTGACTGAGGTTTTATATCCTACTCGTTATCAGTCAGGCTTAAAGGATTCATATAAAAAGCAGGCTTCTCCTGCTAAGCCTAAACTTGGTGATATTAAGAAGTTTGTTAAGTAGGTTTTTTTAGAGTTGATGTTTGCTGAGCTTTGCTTTTTCGCCTGATGGCGACTCACTTTTCTTACAACAGCCTAAGAAAAGTAAGCAAAAGAATGCCGCCCTTCAGTTGCTTGCCCTCATAAAAAGCATGAGGATTCCTGAAAATTGTTTACTACATTTAATTCAACCTTAAAGAATATCTGATACATCATCATTCTTTACCGGATTGAGTTTTGTTGAGCATGGAAGCGAATCAAAACGACCCGGCAAAGAATGAGAAATCCGAGAGTTATAATTTAATACCTAACAGAGTAATAACAATACCTGGGAACCCGCAGGGCAAACTGTAGAAGATAACAGGAGTGCTTCGCACAATTATTTGCGTGTCCTCTTCACACGCAAGAACGGCGGCGTTTTCTTGCTTACTTCTTTGTCGCTGTTGACAAAGAAGTGAGTCGCCATCAGGCGAAAAAGCAAAGCTCAGCAAACATCAGCTCTAAAAAAACAAACTCTAAAAAACCAGCAACTTCCCAGCAACAACAAACAAAAACACTGCAAATACCCTTTTTAAAGTTTTT
>CAZFUY010000039.1:0-24561 GCA_964522445.1 uncultured Thiotrichaceae bacterium
GGTGCGGTAAGAGCGCACCGCGCTGCTGGTAACAGTAGTGGCAGGGTAAACCCCACTCGGAGCAAGACCAAATAGGGGAACATATGGCGTGGCCCGCGTTGTTCCCGGGTAGGTTGCTTGAGGTGCATGGTGACGTGCATCCCAGATGAATAATTGCCATCGCTTATGGCGATACAGAACCCGGCTTACAGGCTGACTTTTCTTTTTTCTGGTAACCGTTCAGGAGGTCTGAGCGGTTGCTCTACTTTTTCTCAAAATCATCCATTTTAATTCAAACTTAAAGTAACTTATCAAGTTGCTTTTGTAACTTGTTGAGTCTTAAAAGCTTATCCTTTTTTTATCCCTGTTGTTTCCAGGGTTAACTAGCTAAGTCCCTGTCATATAAGGTTTTTTTTCTATGATTCATGCTGTTTTTTACTTGACAGTGGTGTGCAGTGGTAACTATAGTCCATCAATGTGGGGAATAGTGGGGGAATGTGGATTGTATCCGGTTTTTCTGGCTATTTTTCTGACATGATTCCTCGGCGATTTAGAGGTTAGATTACAAAGCGCTAATTATTTAAGCAACTGGCAGGCTGATAAGAATTAAAGATGATTTTTCGTGGAATTAACAATTTAGCTGTTGATGCCAAAGGTCGTATGGCGATGCCTGCTCGTTATCGTGAGCGCTTAATGGAGCTTTGTGCGGGTCGAATGGTTGTAACGGTTGATAGAGATCGTTGTTTGTTGGTTTATCCCCTGCCTGAATGGGAAGTTATTGAAGAAAAATTAGTGGCTCTGCCCAGTTTTGATAAACAGGCGCGATTATTACAGCGTTTGTTAATTGGTTATGCCACTGAAGTTGAGCTGGATAGCCAGGGGCGAATACTGCTGCCAACCATGTTACGTGAATACGCCAGTATGGATAAAAAGCTGGTGCTTATTGGTCAGGGTAAAAAGTTTGAGATCTGGGATGAGCAAAGCTGGAATGAAAAACAGGATGCCTGGCTGGAAGATGTTAATGCAGATGGTGGTGATATGCCTGCATCACTGGAAAATCTCTCCCTGTAATGGAAAACAGGGACTATACCCATCGACCTGTTTTACTGAGTGAGGCATTAAAGGCGTTGGCAATTAAGCCTGAAGGTATTTATCTGGATGGTACTTTTGGTCGAGGCGGACATTCAGAGGCAATACTGGAGCAGTTGGGTGAGGGTGGTCATTTATTAGCTATTGATCAGGACCCGCAGGCAGTAACAGTGGCAGAGCAGAAATTTGGGGATGATCCACGATTTGAGATTGCACAAAGTAATTTTGAATCGCTTGTTGATGTTGTCAATGAGTGCGGGTTTGAACAAAAAGTTGATGGCGTATTGCTGGATATAGGAGTGTCATCACCGCAACTGGATGATGCATCACGGGGATTCAGTTTTCTTAAGCCGGGGCCATTGGACATGAGAATGAATCCTGAAGCCGGTCAATCGGCAGCCCAGTGGTTAGCAACGGTTGAAGAGCATGATCTGTTTGTTGTTTTAAAACGTTATGGCGAAGAGCGTTTTGCTCGGCGTATTGCTCGTGCTGTAGTCACCGCGCGTCAGGAAAAAGAAATTACAGATACAGTGCAGCTGGCTGAGCTAATCAGTTTGGCTGTTCCTGTAAAAGAAAAACATAAGCATCCTGCGACTCGAAGTTTTCAGGCAATTCGTATTTATATTAATCGAGAACTGGAAGTGCTGGAAACAGCGCTTGAAGCTGCGGTTGATACTTTGTCAGTGGGTGGTCGTTTAGTGGTAATAAGTTTTCACTCGCTGGAAGATCGTATTGTAAAACGATTTATGCGAGATAAAGCGCGTGGCCCAAAAATTCCCAGAGATTTGCCGATCATGGACAGTGAAATTGAAATAAATTTCAAACTGGTAGGTAAGGCAATAAAGCCGGGTGAAAAAGAAATTGAGCAAAATCCCAGATCACGTAGTTCAGTGTTAAGAGTGCTGGAGAGATTGCATTGAAACTGCTTATGTCGTTAACAGCATTGCTACTTTGTTTATTTATGGGGTCTGCTTTTGGCGTGATTTATAGCAAGCATCAAAGTAGAAAATTATTTGTTGAAGTGCAGCAGTTGCATAAACAAATTGATGAGCTGAATATTGAATGGGGTCGTTTGCAATTAGAGCAAAGTGCCTGGTCGGCTCATGGGCGTATAGAACGTATTGCGCGTAAAAAATTAAATATGAAATTACCAATGGCTGATGAAGTTGTGTACATACGACAATGAAAAAGAAAAATGTCACACCAGATTATAAATTTCGGCGCTATGTAGTGTTGTCGATTTTTATGATGGCCGTAGCAGGTTTGTTATGGCGTGCGCTGGATATGCAGGTTATTAACCAGAGTTTTTTTCAGCAGCAAGGTGATGTTCGTCATTTACGCGTTGTTAAAGTACCTGCGCATCGTGGTGATATTTATGATCGTAATGGTGAGCCTTTGGCTATTAGTACGCCGGTGGATACCATTTGGGCGCAGCCGGCTGAATTAATGCAGGCACAGGCGCGCATACCTGAGCTGGCAAAAGTTTTATCTATAAAAGAAAAAACTTTAGTTAAACGTGTAAAGAAAAATGCGGCTAGAGAATTTATGTATGTGCGCCGCCATGTTGATCCGAGTGTAGGTAAAAAAGTTCAGGCTTTAGCTTTGCCGGGGGTTTATTTGCGTCGTGAATATAAACGTTATTACCCTGGTGCTGAAGTGACATCGCATGTACTGGGTTTTTCCAATATTGATGATCATGGGCAGGAAGGTTTGGAGCTGGCTTATGATAACTGGCTAACAGGGAAAGAAGGTGCGAAGCGAATTATTCGTGATCGACTGGGCAGAGCTATTGGTGATGTTGAACGATTAAAAGCAGCTGAACCAGGAAAAAATATAAATTTAAGTATTGATCGTCGGTTGCAGTACCTTGCTTATCGTGCATTAAAAGCAGCCGTAAAAGAACATCGTGCAGTTGCAGGTTCAGCTGTGGTAATGGATGTAACCAATGGTGAAGTGCTTGCTATGGTTAATCAGCCTTCATTTAATGCCAATGATCGTCGTCAGTTAAAGCCGGGCGTGTATCGCAATCGTGCAGTGACAGATGTGTTTGAACCGGGTTCAACAATGAAGCCATTTACTATTGCGGCTGCTTTGGAAACAGGTCGCTGGCATCCAAAAGATAATGTGCATACTGAACCGGGCTATTACAAAGTGCAGGGCAATATGATTAAGGATGTGCGCAATTATGGAAAAATTAATCTGGGTGAAATTATTCTTAAATCCAGCAATGTGGGCGTAAGTAAAGTTGCACTATCTATGGATGAAGAGCAGCAGCTTAATATGTATACAAAACTGGGTTTTGGTGTGGATACAGCCAGTGGTTTTCCGGGTGAGCGATCCGGTAATTTACGCACAGGTAATGTAAGTGAGTTTGAGCGTGCGACAATGGCATTTGGTTACAGTATGTCGGTAACACCATTGCAACTGGCAAGAGCTTATAGTGCATTAGCGGCAGATGGCATTATTTATCCGGTTAGTTTTTTGCTCAGAGAAGAAGCTGTTGAAGGTGAGCGAGTAATGAGTAAAAAAACGGCTCAACAAGTTCGGCGCATGATGCAGGAAGTTGTCAGTGACAAAGGCACTGCGCCCAAAGCAGGAATTGCAAATTACCATGTTGCGGGAAAAACAGGCACGGTACATAAATTTATTTCAGGGGGCTATGCAAAAGATCGTTATCTTTCAATATTTGCAGGTATAGCGCCTGCAACTAATCCAAAGCTGGCTATGGTTGTTGTTTTAGATGAACCGCGTAATGGAAAACATTTTGGTGGGCAGGTGGCAGGCCCCGTTTTTTCAAAAGTTATAGCTGGCGCATTGCGTTTGCTGGATGTGCCACCCGATGATCTGGAAATCGCATCAAAACATTCATGGAGAAAAGGAGCATGATGGCGGCCATGAAAATTGATGCAAATATAAATAAGCAGGAAATGAGTTTGAAACAACTGCTAAGTGATTATGTCGCTATCAATTGTTTGCCTGATATTCCTGTTACAGGTTTGTGTCTGGATAGTCGTCAGGTAGAGCCGGGAAATATCTTTGTTGCACTTGAAGGGCAAGTTGAGCACGGACTGGCATTTGCAGAAGCGGCGGTTAACAAAGGCGCGGTTGCTATTTTATGTGACCGTTTATTTGATCAGTATTGTCAGCAAATTTTATCATCCTTAATGACACGTGCTATTTGTGTGCCGATTAATAGTTTGAGAGAAAAGCTGGGTGAAATTTCCAGTCATTTTTATGCTGAGCCATCCAGAGAATTATTTATGGTTGGTGTAACAGGAACGGATGGAAAAACATCCGTCAGTCATTTTATTGCACAGGCTCTGGATAAAGTTAATGAGCGAAGTGCAGTGCTGGGTACGATTGGTAATGGTTTTGTAAATAATCTGGAAGCATCAACGCATACCACTCCCGAAGTTGTTCAGGTGCATCGTTTATTGTCTGAATTAAAAGATAAAGGTGCAAAACAGGTTGCTATGGAGGTTTCATCTCATGGTCTGGATCAGGGGCGTGTTGATGCTGTTGACTTTGATGTGGCTGTATTAACAAATGTTGGTCGGGATCATCTGGATTATCACGGTGATATAGAATCTTATCGTCAGGCTAAACTGCAATTATTTGAGCAGCCGAATCTTAAAGCTGCGGTAATAAATTTAGATGATGAGTTTGGTCGTCAATTAGTAAGCAATTTAAAAAACTGTTTATTGCTCTGGGGATATAGTGTTAATGGTAATAATGATTGTGGACTGAAAAATATTATAAAAGCATCTTCGGTTAAAACACATGAAAATGGTTTATCAATGCATATTGAAACGCCACAGGGTGAAGCAAATATTAATTTATCGTTATTAGGTGAGTTTAATGTTGAAAATGTATTGGCAACATTGGCTGTTTTGCTTATTAAAGGTATTGGTTTTTCAGATGCAATCCAGAGCCTTAAAAAACTGGTTACAGTTCCAGGCAGAATGGATGCTGTGCGAGTAGAAAATAAACCCCTGGTGGTTGTTGATTTTGCGCATACACCTCAGGCGCTGGAATCTGTATTAAAAAGCCTTAAAAAACATTGTCATAAAAAGCTGATATGTGTGTTTGGTTGTGGTGGTGATCGAGATAAAGGCAAGCGTCCGTTAATGGCTCAGGCAGCTGAAGCTTATGCGGATGAAATTATTGTAACGGATGATAATCCACGCACAGAAAATGCAGAGAATATTATAAAAGATATTCAGTCTGGTTTTAAAAACACATCAAATGTAAAAATTATTAATGATCGTGAACAGGCTATTTGTTCTGCAATTAAGACTGCAAATGAAAAAGATATTGTTCTTGTTGCTGGCAAAGGCCATGAGGATTATCAAATTATTGGAAATGAAAAACACCCATTCAGTGATGCTCTTGTCGTAAAAAAATATCTGGGAGTATCTGAATGATGAGTTTGCAACAGGCTTGCCAGATACTGGATGGATCATTGCATGGTGAAGATAAAAACTTTACCAGTGTATCAATAGATGGCCGTAGTTTGCAGCCAGGTGCATTATATTTTGCGATCAGAGGCGAACGTTTTGATGGTCATGATTTTATAAAGCAGGCGCAACAATCAGGTGCGGTGGCGGCTGTTGTAAGTGATGTATGTGAAGATGAGTCATTAACTGGCTTATCACAAATACAGGTAAGTGATACACGTAAGGCTTTAGGGAGGCTGGCGGCGGCATGGCGAAAAGCATTTCGGGGGACTGTGGTGGGTATTACCGGCAGTAATGGTAAAACCACAGTAAAAGAAATGACAGCAGCCATATTAGCGAAACGGGGTGATGTATTGGCAACGCAGGGGAATTTTAATAATGATATCGGGCTGCCTCTCACCCTGTTGCACATGGAAAATAAGGAAAAATTTGCAGTTATAGAAATGGGTGCAAATCATCATGGTGAAATAAATGAGTTAAGTCATATTACAAACCCTGATGTTGCAGTTATTACCAATGCAGGTTCGGCACATCTGGAAGGTTTTGGTTCGTTAAAAGGTGTAGCTGAGGCAAAAGGTGAAATTTATTCTGGTTTAACAGCAAATGGAATTGCAGTAATAAATGCAGATGATGAGTTTGCAGAGTACTGGACTGGTCTTTGTAAAAATAATAAACAATACCGTTTTGCTTTAGAAAATGCAGATGTGGATGTTAAAGGTGAATGGCAACCAACATCAATTGGTGGTTTATTAAAAATTAAAACAGATAATGATCAGTGTGAAGTCAAACTGTCAGTGGCGGGGCGGCATAATGCAATGAATGCATTAGCGGCTACGGCGGCAAGTTTAGCAGCGGGTGCAACATTAAATAATGCACAATCTGCATTAACTGAATTTCAACCTGTTAAAGGGCGTTTGAATATATATAAAACAGATTCAGGTGCCTGCATTATTGATGATACATACAATGCAAACCCAGCTTCACTGGAAGCTGGTTTAAAAGTTCTGGAAGATATGCCGGGTGAACGCTGGTTAGTTTTAGGTGATATGGGTGAGCTGGGTGAAAATTCAGAGCGACTGCATTTTGATGTTGGCGTAAAAGCCAGTGAGTCTGGGGTTAATTATTTATATGTTACAGGTGATAACAGTATTGCCTCGGTTAAAGCGTTTGGTGAACATGCAAAACATTTTAAAACGCATGATGAGTTAATTAAGTTTTTAAAAAATAATATGCATGACAATTTAAATATATTAATCAAAGGTTCTCGTTACATGAAAATGGAACAGGTTGTCGAGAGCTTAATCGGAGAAAATCAGTAATGTTACTTATTCTTGCCGATTATTTACAGCAGTATCACAGTGGTTTTAATGTTTTCCGTTACCTGACCCTGCGAGCAATTCTTGGCACCTTAACGGCATTGTTAATTTCATTGTGGGTTGGGCCAACCATGATTCGTCGATTGACGGCTTATAAAATTGGTCAGAATGTACGCGATGATGGGCCTGAAACGCATTTATCAAAAGCGGGCACGCCAACAATGGGTGGCGCATTAATTTTAGTTGCAGTGGCAATTAGCACATTGTTATGGACTGATTTAGATAATCGGCAGGTGCTAGTAGCTTTATCCGTTACTCTGTTATTTGGTGCTATTGGTTTTGTTGATGATTATAAAAAACTGGTGGGTGGTAATAGCAAAGGTTTATCTGCAAAAGCTAAATATTTCTGGCAAACCGTTTTTGCTTTAGGTGCTGCATTCTTTTTATATTATTCAGCAGAAAATGAATTTGAAACTGCATTAATAATTCCATTTGTTAAAGATGTCATTATTCCATTGGGATGGGGTTTTATTGTACTGACTTATTTTGTCATTGTTGGAAGCAGTAATTCAGTTAATCTAACAGATGGTCTGGATGGGCTGGCAATTTTGCCAACAGTTATGGTTGCAGGTGCCTTAGGTGTGTTTGCTTATGTAACAGGGCATATTAATTTTTCTGGTTATCTTGGTATTCCTTATATAGCGGGTGTGGGAGAACTGTCTGTCTTCTGCGGCACTCTGGTTGGCGCTGGTTTAGGTTTTCTCTGGTTTAACACTTATCCTGCGCAAGTTTTTATGGGTGATGTTGGTGCGCTGGCTTTAGGTGCTGCTTTAGGTGTGGTCGCCGTGCTGGTAAGACAGGAACTGGTTTTAGTTATTATGGGTGGCGTTTTTGTAATGGAAACAGTATCGGTTATTTTACAGGTTGCGTCATTTAAATTAACGGGGCGCCGTATATTTAGAATGGCACCGATACATCATCATTTTGAATTAAAAGGGTGGCCAGAGCCACGAGTGATTGTTCGTTTCTGGATTATCACTGTGGTACTGGTTTTGATTGGTCTGGCTTCGTTAAAGGTTCGTTAATGACTGCAATGGCAGAAACATTAGCGAGTGTATCCGTGGCTGCTTTGGTAATGGCAATGGTTTCAGATAGAAACGATAAACAGCAATATAAACTGGTCGTGGGTTTAGGCATGACTGGTTTGTCTGTGGCTTGCTTTTTAAAAAATAAAGGCCATGAAGTTGTTGTTGTTGATAGTCGTAATAACCCACCTGGTCTTGATGATCTGTATAAAAATTTTCCAGATGTGTCTGTTTATACCGGCACATTTGATGAGGCATTATTTATGGGTGCAGAGCAGATTATTGTTAGCCCTGGTGTGTCAATGTCTGAGCCTGCCATACAACATGCGGTTGATAAAGAAATTGAAATAATAGGTGATGTAGAATTATTTGCGCGTGAAACGACAGCACCTGTTATTGCAATAACAGGCTCTAATGGAAAAAGTACAGTAACGACTTTGCTGGGAGAGATGGCAAAACAGGCAAGCTTAAATGTCGCAGTTGGTGGCAATATTGGTGTGCCGACTGTGGATCTGTTATCTAAAAAAGCAGATCTCTATGTGCTTGAACTTTCCAGCTTCCAGTTAGAAACATTAAAAAGTTTAAAGCCTGTTGCTGCAACTGTTCTTAATGTAAGCCCCGATCATATGGATCGTTATAAAAATTTAGAACACTATTCAGAAGTAAAACAGAGTATTTTCAAAAATTGCAAAGTCAGTGTTATTAACAGAGATGATCAACTGGTTAAAAACATGATTTCGGCTCAGAAGCTTGTAAGTGGTTTTACGCTTTATAATCCTGCGGTTGGTGATTTTGGTTTGCGTGAATTCGATGGAAAGAGCTGGTTGTGTAAAGGTGGAAAAAAACTAATTGCGGAAGATGAGTTAAAAATGGGCGGCAAACATAATATTGCCAATGCATTAGCCGCACTTGCTTTAGGTGAAGCTGCCAGTATTCCCATGGAAGATATGTTGCAGGCATTGCGTGAATTTAAAGGTTTACCACATCGTACACAATGGATTGCAGAAAAAAATGGTGTGGACTGGTTTAATGATTCAAAAGGTACCAATGTAGGTGCGACGCTGGCAGCAATTGAAGGCTTACAGGTAAATAAAAAATTAATTCTAATTGCAGGTGGTCTTGCCAAGGATGCGGATTTTTCACCGCTTAAAAATATTATTAAAGAAAAAGTTCGCGTGGTTGTTTTAATGGGAAAGGATGCGCCTCAAATAGAGCAGGCGTTAGAAAGTGTTGTTCCTGTTTTTTATGCAAAAGATATGAATGATGCGGTACACATTGCTGCGGATTTATCTCATTGGGGTGATGGTGTTTTGTTATCTCCTGCCTGTGCAAGCTTTGATATGTTTCGTGGATTTGAACACCGTGGTGAAGTCTTTACAGAAGCAGTGGAGGCTCTGTTATGAGTCTGGTCATGCCACTATCTAAAAAGACACAGCCAGGCAGTAAAGTTATTTTTGCTGAAGGTCTCGATCCTGTATTAATTGTGATTTCATTAAGTCTGTTATGTCTGGGTTTGATTATGGTGTCATCAGCATCTATTACTGTCGCTGATCGTCAGATAGCATCACCCTTTTATTATTTACAGCGTCAGTCCATGGCGGCATGTTTAGGCATCTGTGCAACTATTTTTATGCTCAAAGTGCGTTTAGTGCACTGGGAAAAATCAGGCATGATCTTATTGGGTATTTCATTTGTATTATTGATTCTGGTTTTAGTGCCAGGCATAGGTAAATCTGTAAATGGTTCGACTCGATGGATACCTGTTGGAGTATTAAATTTACAGGTATCTGAATTAGTAAAATTATTTTTAATGATTTATGTTGCAGGTTATCTGGTACGACACGGCGATGAAGTACGTTCCAGTTTATGGGGGTTTATCAAGCCCATGATTATGATTGGAATGGCCTGTGTGCTTTTATTGCTGGAACCTGATTTTGGTGCCTCTGTTGTTATTATGTTAACAGCACTCGGCATGATGTTTTTGGGTGGTGTTCGCTTTGTACAGTTTGCAGCATTTATAAGTTTATTTGCAGTTGCTGCAACATTGCTGGTTGTGTCATCACCATATCGATTACAGCGCTTAACAACTTTTGTTAACCCATGGGCCGATCCTTTTGATAGTGGCTTTCAGTTAACTCAGTCATTAATTGCAATTGGTTCAGGTGGCTGGTCGGGTACAGGGCTGGGTGGCAGTGTACAGAAATTATTTTATTTGCCTGAAGCGCATACAGATTTTGTGTTTGCAATAATGGCAGAAGAGCTGGGCCTAATGGGTGTGGTTCTGGTGATAGGTTTATTTTCTGCTCTATTTATACGTGCATTTATGATTGCACGAATAGCTGAAAAACAGGGTAACTTATTTTCATCCTATTTGGCTTATGGCATCGGTATCTGGCTGGGATTGCAGGCATTTATAAATATTGGCGTTAATATGGGTGTGCTTCCCACTAAAGGTATAACTCTTCCATTAATGAGTTATGGCGGCAGTAGTTTAATTGTTTGCTGTTCTGCCATTGGCTTGCTGTTGCGTATTGCCTATGAAAGTAAGACTGGTCAGGCAATGTCTTATTCGAAAAGAAAACCAGGTCGTAAGGCGACTGCCAGATCGCCACTAAAATCAGCTGCGAAAAAACGAGCTTCAACTTTGAAAGATATCTTCAGGGAGGCCGCATGACGCAACCAGTAATGATTATGGCAGGGGGCACAGGTGGGCATGTTTATCCTGCGCTGGCAGTTGCAGATGAATTGCAGGCACGTGGTGTTCCCGTTATCTGGTTGGGTACACATAAAGGTATTGAATCAAAATTAGTACCGGAAGCAGGTATTGAAGTTGACTGGTTAAGTGTTAGCGGTCTGCGAGGAAAAGGTTTACTGACTTTATTAATTGCGCCAGTAAATTTAGTTATTGCCTGTTTTCAGGTTATGCGAATTTTATTAAAACGTAATCCTCGTGCTGTTTTAGGTATGGGAGGATTTGTTTCTGGCCCGGGCGGTTTAATGGCCTGGATAATGAGAAAACCATTATTAATTCATGAACAAAATGCAGTGCCAGGATTAACCAATCGTTTGTTATCAAAGCTGGCTGGAAAAGTAATGGAAGCTTTTCCGCATAGTTTTAAAACAAATCATTTATTAAGTTCGGCATTGCATGTTGGAAATCCTGTGCGACGAGTGATTGTTTCCATGGCTTCACCTGAGCAGCGTTTAAAAGATCGCAAAGGTCCATTACGTTTACTGGTTTTTGGTGGCAGTCTGGGTGCGGCTCGTCTGAATGAAGTTGTGCCACAGGCATTAGCCAAATTGCCAGAAGATCAGCGTTTTGAAGTGCGTCATCAGGCCGGGCCAAAAAATCTTGATCAGGCGCGAATGAATTATGCAAAGTTAAAAGTTAAAGCAAATGTTGAAGCATATATTGATGATATGGCAGACGCATATAACTGGGCAGACCTGGTTTTATGTCGTGCGGGAGCTATGACGATTGCTGAACTGGCGGCGGCGGGTGTTGCATCTATTTTAGTGCCGTACCCTTATGCTGTTGATGATCACCAGACAGCAAATGCGCATTATTTATCAGATGCAGATGCGGCTATCTTAATTCAGCAGAAAGATTTAAATGCAGAGAATTTGCTTGAGATTATTTCAGGTATAACAAAAGAAAAAATTATTGAAATGGCAACACGAGCAAGACGGTTGGGCATGCCTGAATCAACTCGTCTGGTTACAGAGCAATGCCTTTTAGCCGGAGGAGAGACATGTTAATTGAAACTCATCCTATGCGTCGCATTCGTCGAGTCCATTTTGTTGGTATTGGTGGTGTTGGTATGTGTGGCATTGCAGAAGTGTTATTGAATCTTGGTTATGACGTGAGTGGTTCTGATTTAGGTTCTAATGCGGCGGTAAAACGATTACAGCAACAGGGTGCAAATATTTTTGTTGGACACAGTGCAGAAAATATTGAAAGCGCAGAAGTTGTGGTTATATCAACCGCTGTTCCAAAAGACAATGCTGAAGTTGTTGCGGCTCGTGAACGGCGTATTCCTGTTATTCGTCGAGCAGAAATGCTGGCAGAAATTATGCGTTTTCGTTATGGCATTGCAATTGCTGGAACGCATGGCAAAACAACTACCACAAGTTTAGTGGCCAGTTTATTAACTGAAGGAAAACTGGATCCAACATTTGTTATCGGTGGAAAATTAAACAGTGCAGCTACAAATGCAAAGTTAGGTGATAGTCGATACTTCGTAGCCGAAGCGGATGAAAGTGATGCGTCCTTTTTATTATTGCAACCTATGATGGCAGTGGTTACCAATATTGATGCGGATCACCTTGAAACTTATGGTGGTGATTTTGAACGTTATAAACAGGCCTTTGTAGAATTTCTGCATCACTTACCTTTTTATGGTCATGCAGTTATGTGTCTGGATGATGAGCATGTGCGTCATCTACTAGCAGAAGTATCTCGCCCCATTTTAACCTATGGCATTGAGCATGATGCCGATGTTAAGGCGTGCCATATTCATTGTGATGGTATGCAATGTTCTTTTGAAGTAACACTACCCGGAAAAGATCATGCCTTTGAAGTTATGCTTAATTTGCCGGGTCGTCATAATGTGCTTAATGCACTTGCCGCAATTACGGTTGCACATTTGTTAGGTGTTGAAGAAAAAGCAATTCAATCTGGTTTAGCCGGGTTTCAGGGAATTGGCCGACGCATGCAACGTTATGGTGAAATTAAAATTGATAAAGGCAGTATTTTACTGGTCGATGATTATGGTCACCACCCAACAGAAGTTGCGGCAACTTTAGCTGCTGCGCGTACAGGCTGGCCTGATCGTCGACTGGTTGTTGCATTTCAACCGCATAGATACACAAGAACGCGAGATTTGTTTGAAGATTTTACTAGTGTGTTAGCGGATACAGATACATTGTTATTAACAGAAGTTTATGCCGCGGGTGAAGAGCCTGTTGCTGGTGCAGATGGTCGTGCATTGTGTGCAGCTATTCGAGCAAGAGGTCGTGTTAACCCTGTTTTTGTAAAAGACATTTCAACATTGCCTGATGCCTTATTAGATGTGTTGGAAGACGGTGATGTATTACTGACTTTAGGTGCGGGCAGTATTGGTGCGATAGCTGCAAAGTTACCTGAAAAGTTAATGAGAGCTAAAGCATGATGGCAGCAACCCAGCTTAATAATTTTCGTGGTGATATGAAGTATAACGAGCCAATGTCTCGTCACACAAGCTGGCGGGCAGGTGGCCTGGCGGATCAGTTTTATACACCATTAAATGAAGAAGATTTAAGTGAATTATTAGCCAGTTTGTCAGCAAAAGAGTTTTTATTCTGGTTAGGCTTAGGCAGTAATTTGCTGGTAAGAGATGGAGGCATTCGTGGCACAGTTATTTCGTTAAAAGGTAGCTTGTCAGAAATAAAATTACTGGATGAAAAAAAGATACAGATAGGTGCAGGTGCATCATGTGCAAAACTGGCACGTTTCTGTAGTAAAAATAATTTAATTGGCGGTGAATTTTTTGCCGGTATTCCTGGTTTATTAGGTGGCGCTTTAGCAATGAATGCAGGCGCATTTGGTGGCGAGACCTGGGATTATGTTGAGTCTGTTACAACGATGGATCGACAGGGGAATATTTATCAACATAAATCACAGGACTATCAAACAGCTTACCGTAAGGTAACAGGTCCTGAAGGTGAGTGGTTTGTATCGGCTGTATTAAAATTTGAAAAAGGTGATGGTGAGAAAGCGGCAGAAAATATTCGTCAACTACTGCATAAAAGAGCACAGACACAACCGACAGGTTTGCCAAGTTGTGGTTCGGTTTTTAGAAATCCAGAAAATGATTATGCGGCAAGATTAATTGAAGTGAGTGGATTAAAAGGAAAGAAAATAGGCGGTGCTATTGTGTCAGAAAAACACGCTAATTTTATTATTAATGAAAACAATGCAAGTGCTGCTGATATTGAACAGTTAATTTATTTTGTTCAGCGACAGGTAAAAGAAAAACAGGGTATTGAATTGCAAACAGAAGTTAAAATTATTGGAGAGCCAGGTTAATGAGTGCGGCGCTAATAGAGCAGTTTGGCAAAGTTGCTGTATTGATGGGAGGGTGGTCTGCAGAGCGTGAAGTTTCACTGAAAAGTGGTAGCGCAGTTTTGCAGGCATTAAAAAATAAAGGCGTGGATGCGTATGAAGTTGATGCAGATGCAAATGTTGTAAAAAAATTAGCAGGCTATGACCGTGTTTTTAATATTATGCATGGACGTGGTGGTGAAGATGGAGTGATTCAGGGCATGTTAGATGTTTTGCAGTTACCTTATACCGGCTCTGATGTTTTAGGTTCGGCACTGACTATGGATAAATTGCTTACCAAGCAGCTTTGGTGTGGAATTGATTTGCCAACACCGAAATATCAGTTGTTAGAAAGTGAAAAAGACTGTCAGCTTGCAGTAGAAAATATGGGTCTGCCATTAATGATTAAGCCTGTGCTTGAAGGATCAAGTATTGGTATGAGTAAAGTAACGGATGCTGAAGATGTTGTGCCTGCATGGCGTATGGCTAAAGAATGTGGTGGCGCAATTATTGCAGAAAAATTTATAGTAGGTGAAGAATATACAGCTGCTATTTTAGATGGAAAAGTGCTACCCATGATTCGTCTTGAAGTTGCAAGAGACTTTTATGATTACAGGGCAAAGTATGAGAACACAGGAACGCAATATCATTGCCCCTGTGGTTTACCGGAGTCGCAGGAAAAAGAGTTAGCAACCATAATGCTGAAGGCTTTTAATTCAGTGCATGCAAAAGGCTGGGGGCGAGTTGATTTTATGCTGGATGAGAAATTAAATCCCTGGCTTATAGAAGTAAATACAGTGCCCGGTATGACCGATCATAGTTTAGTGCCAATGGCAGCTAAACAGGCCGGAATAAATTTCGAAGATTTAGTTATTGATATTCTTAAAGAGACATTGCACTAATGGCTAAAAAAAGTCGCACAAATAAAAAACAGGCGGCACGAGGTGTTGTAAAACGTGAAAGCAATAATCAGTGGCGTGAAAAAATTATTATTGCTGTAAAAAATGTCTGGTTGCATTGTGTTATTGCTTTATCACTTGTTTGTGTGCCTGGCTGGTTTGTTTATCAAAAATTGCAAACAGTTGATGTGCTGCCTATTGCTTCTGTATACATCGAAGGTGAATTTAAATATTTATCTAAACAGAATTTACAGCAACAGGCTTTGCCTTATGTGCGAGGTGGTTTCTTTTCGGTTAATTTAAAAAACATTCGTCAGTCACTGATGAATGTGCCCTGGGTAGAGGATGTTTCGGTGCGTCGTCAATGGCCAGATTCATTAAGTGTTCGCGTAATAGAAAAACAGCCAGTAGCTTATTGGGGTAAAGATGAGTTATTAAGCTCGCGTGGCGATTTATTTAAACCTGAAAATATCAGGCAAGATATGTTGTTACCTAAATTAGTTGGTCCTGAGAATCAACACGAGATGATGTTGCGAGAGCTGGGTAGATTACAGGCGTGGCTGGTTGATACGGGGCTGGTTATTAAAAAAATAAAACAGGATGCAAGACGTTCGTGGACTTTATATATGGTATCGGGTTTGGAGTTACGTTTAGGACGAAATAATAAACATGAACGATTGCATCGTTTTGTTGATGTGTATAGCCAGCAATTAAGTAAACAGATAAAAAATACTAAACCCGGAAATATTAAACATGTTGATATGCGATATACCAATGGCTTTGCTGTTGCCTGGGATCAAGGGGTGTAAAAAATGAGTAAAAAATCAGATAAAAACTTGATCGTTGGGCTGGATATAGGCACTTCAAAAATAGTGGCTATAGTGGGCGAAATTACAACTGATGGTGAAATAGAAATTATTGGTCTGGGTTCTCACCCATCAAAAGGTTTAAAAAAAGGTGTGGTGGTAAATATTGAATCTACAGTACAGGCCATACAGCGTGCAATTGAAGAAGCAGAGTTAATGGCAGGTTGCCAGATTAATTCAGTGTATGCAGGCATTGCGGGCAGTCATATTAAAAGTATTAATTCTCACGGTATTGTTGCTATTAAAGATCGTGAAGTAAGTGAGTCTGATTTAGATCGTGTTATTGATGCGGCACGAGCCGTTGCGATTCCAGCAGACCAGCGCATTCTGCATATCTTACCGCAGGAATTTATTATTGATGATCAGGAAGGTATTCGTGAACCTATTAGTATGTCTGGTGTGCGACTGGAAGCAAAAGTACATTTGGTGACAGGTGCGGTAGGTGCCGCACAAAACATTATTAAATGTGTGCGTCGTTGTGGTTTAGAAGTTGATGATGTCATTCTCGAACAGTTAGCTTCAAGTTATTCGGTGTTGACCGAAGATGAAAAAGAGCTAGGTGTTTGTCTGGTTGATATTGGTGGTGGCACAACAGACATAGCCGTATTTTCTGATGGTGCTATTCGACATACGGCAGTTATTCCTATTGCGGGTGATCAGGTTACTAATGATATTGCAGTTGCGCTAAGAACACCGACGCAATATGCCGATGAAATTAAAATTAAATATGCCTGCGCATTAAGACAGTTAGCAAATCCAGATGAAACTATTGAAGTGCCGAGTGTAGGTGATCGTCCTCCTCGGAATCTATCTCGTCAAACTTTGGCAGAAGTTGTAGAGCCTCGTTATGACGAATTACTTACATTAGTTCAGGCAGAGCTTCGCAAAAGTGGTTTTGAAGACATGATTGCTGCCGGTGTTGTGCTTACAGGCGGCAGTTCAAAAATGGAAGGTGTCATTGATCTGGCAGAAGAAATCTTCCATATGCCAGTTAGGTTAGGGATTCCTCAATATGTCAGTGGTTTATCTGATGTAGTGAGTAATCCAATTCACGCCACCGGAGTTGGCCTGCTGTTATTTGGAGAACAGCACCAAAACTCGGGGGCTCATTATTTCTCATCTGAAGGGGGTGTAAAAGGTATATGGGAGCGCATGAAAAACTGGTTCCAGGGGAACTTTTAACAGTCGACAGTAAAAATAATGAGCTGTTGGTAAACAATATTAAACTAATAGTTATGAATAAAAATGAGGAGATAAACAATGTTTGAATTGATGGATTCTGTGGCCCAAGATGCTGTCATTAAAGTCATTGGAGTAGGCGGTGGTGGCGGTAATGCCGTAATACATATGCTTGCGAGTGGAATTGATGGTGTAGACTTTATTTGTGCTAATACGGATGCACAGGCACTGACCAAAATTGATGGCGCTATGTCCTTACAGATTGGTAGCAATATCACCAAAGGTTTGGGTGCAGGTGCAAACCCTGAGATTGGTCGTCAGGCGGCGCTTGAAGATAGAGAGCGTATTCAGGAAGCGATTATGGGTGCTGATATGGTATTTGTTACTGCCGGAATGGGCGGTGGAACAGGTACGGGGGCTGCGCCAGTGGTTGCACAAATTGCACGTGATATGGGTATTCTGGCTGTTGGTGTTGTCACCAAGCCATTTGTCTTTGAAGGTGCAAACCGCATGAAGATTGCCATGCAGGGTATCACTGAACTGAGTCAGCATGTTGATTCATTAATCACTATTCCAAACGATAAACTGTTAAGTGTTTATGGTCGTGATTTTGATTTAATGAATGCCTTCAAAGGTGCTAATGATGTGTTACATAATGCGGTACAGGGCATCACTGAGCTGATCACGCATCCGGGTGTTATAAATGTTGACTTTGCTGATGTACGAACCGTTATGTCTCAAAATGGTATGGGCATGATGGGATCAGGTCTTGCTGTAGGTGTTGATCGAGCACGTGAAGCTGCAGAAGCCGCTGTTGCAAGTCCATTACTAGAAGATGTCAATATTTCAGGTGCTCGCGGTATTCTGGTCAATGTTACAGGCACTAATCTGACATTGGGTGAATTTGAAGATATTGGCGCTATTATTAGTGCCTTTGCATCAGAAGAAGCCATTGTTGTAATGGGTACAGCTATAGATGAAAGCCTGGAAGATGAGCTTCGTGTTACTGTTGTTGCTACTGGTTTAGGCAATCAAACATCGGCTAGCGCTGGCAAGCCGATGAAGGTTGTGAAGAAAACCAGCAATGGTGATATTGACTATGATGAGCTAAGTAAACCCGCCGTATTAAGAAGAAAAGCAGCAGGTGATAATTTTGGTTCTGAAGCTTTTGATGATGAAATGCTGGATATTCCTGCGTTTTTACGTCGACAGGCCGATTAGTTGAGATGCTGTAAGCAAACTGGTAAATACAGGGTTAAAAGCTATGTTCATATGAGTTAACGAGCTGTAGTTGAAGTGGATTCTAGTTTTTGTGCGCAACATCAAGTGCCATTTGATGTGTCATGGGCTATACTTTTTACGCAGATCTACTTGAAATGCGTTTAAATGACAACGAATCCATGTATAATTTGCGCGCTGTTATTGCGCATAAATTAAAAATATCCAGAAAATATAGGAAGAATATAGTTTGATTCGTCAACGTACGCTTAAAAATGTAATACGGGCAACCGGTGTTGGACTGCATACTGGCAGTAAAGTTTATTTAACTTTAAGGCCCGCTGCTCCTGATACAGGTGTTGTTTTTCGTCGAGTTGATCTGGATTCCCCTGTTGATATCGTCGCAAATGCTGAAAATGTATGTGACACAAACCTGTCAACTACACTAGGTGACGGTAATATATGTGTTTCTACCGTTGAGCATCTGTTGTCTGCTATGGCCGGTTTAGGCATTGATAATGCGTATATCGATTTAAGCGCGGCAGAAGTACCTATTATGGATGGTAGTTCTGGACCATTTGTTTTCCTGTTACAGTCTGCTGGTATTGTTGAGCAAGAAGCGCCTAAACGCTTTATTCGCATTAAGCGACCAATTATTGTTGAAGAACAGGATAAATGGGCGCGTTTTGAACCCTTTGATGGCTTTAAAGTAAGCTTCACAATTGATTTCAATCACCCTGTATTTAATGGCGTACCTCAGAATGCAGAAATCGACTTTTCATCGACCTCCTTTGTAAAAGAAGTGAGCCGTGCTCGTACATTTGGTTTTATGAGTGACTTTGAAAAACTACGTGAAAACAATCTGGCGCTGGGCGCAAGTCTGGATAATGCAATTGGCGTAGATGATTTTAGAGTATTGAATGAAGATGGTCTTCGTTATGAAGATGAGTTTGTGAAGCATAAAATTCTTGATGCTATCGGTGATTTATATTTACTGGGTCATAGCTTGATTGGTGCTTATTCCGGTTTCCGCTCAGGCCATGCTCTGAATAATAAATTACTCAAAACCCTGATTGCAGACCGTGAAGCCTGGGAAGAAGTGACCTTTGAAGATGAAGATGCAAAATCACCTATTTCTTATGCACAGCCGGTTCAGGCATAGTCAATATCTAAAATATATAACTGTCCGGATTCTGCCTGACAGATTCATGCATTAATTCTATATACTCTAAAAACTGGTAATGCCTTAAATTTAGTCATGAGCAGACATCGTTTGATTGATTATGCTTCGGAACAGACCTTGCTTTTTGAGCTCCGTCCCGAATGGCACTAAGTTAAGCCTGTTTAGCACGATATTTGCTCCTGTGTTTTATCTCTTTCATTTCATGTCTTGGTGCAGTTAATAGTTGGTAAGGTTTGGGTCTTCGTTTAACAGCTCCAGGTTCACTTCTTCCCGGTCGATCTACAATAATATTTCCTGCAATCGATTCGTAAAGAAGCTGGATTAAACGACCTTGTTTCTGCCGATCATTTTTTATTTGATTTAAATGCGGCTCCCAATGGCGTAGTGCTTGTATGCGCCCTTTAAAACTTATTCGGCATGCCTTAACACCTTTTTTTCTGGCAGCCTCAATAATAAGACAACGAATACAATTATAAGCAATAAAGTGCATGATGATTTCTTTACGTACCATACTCGGTGTTTTACAACGTAGAATATCCATACCCATAGTTGTTTTAATATCTCTAAAAAACAATTCAACATCCCATCGTTGATAGTAAAGATCCGCAATATTATGTGCAGGGTAAGCGTTATGATCAAGCAGAGTTGTGATGATATAAAACGCACTAACTCTGAACCCAGGTTGATCGACAATCACTTTAATTTGTCGCAGCAAAAGTGTTTCAGGCATGTCTTCCCAGTCTTTTTGGGTGTAGCTTGATGCTTTTGCTCTTCTGGGTTTTTTCCACTCAATTAAACAATCATTTTCGCCAAGCACTTTAACAGATTTAGCCTCGCAAACAGGCTGACGTCTGGCCAGTGTAATAACACTGTCAACGCCTTTGTTTTTAAAGCTAGATACATCAAAATAGCTACAAAAACCTTTGTCTCCAAGAAAAATATCGCCTGATTTAAAGGTGTCCCACTGCTTATGCAGCATAGGAAGTTCATGACTTTTTTTGTTGCCAACTTCATAGCTAAGTAACGCGCCTGTTTGTAAACAAAAGCAAGCACAAATAGCCGCTTGCGGAAAACCACAACCCGGTTTCTGATGGCTTTGTTGCGGCCAAATTTCCTGATTTTCTTCCGTATCTGGCATGCTAACACCCGTACCATTAACAACGACGACTCGTCGCCCATGAAATTGTTCCGTGTTAGCCATTGTCTGAAGATGATTTGATGTGTGCAGAAGTATTTTTTCAAGATGTAGTGCATCAAGTTTTTTTCTTGCCTGACAATAAGCAGCTGTCGACGATGATGGTAATTTCTTTGACTTCATTGCAGCAAAAGCTTGAAGCTTGCGAACAACCTCCTGACAACCCCCATCAGCATCTGATACTTGAGAGAAGAAAGCCCAGAATGTGTTTTCTTTACTGAAAAATCGCTGGCGACTTAATTTCCCTGTTTTTGCAGGTCGAAGATATTCATTTGGTATGAATTTTCCAAAACAATCCCCAAGCTGACTAAATGTTTTTTGCTTTAGTTGTTCTAACTTTTCAGCTAATATTTGCTGGGCTGTACGGGGCTTTCTGCGGAGCGTTTGAAGATGGAAACCAGGAAATAAAGGTGTTTGATTTTGCATGGAAAATTAGTCGTTTTTGCATCTAAAATTGATGGCTATTATCTCATGCTAAACAGGCTTAACTTAGTGCCATTCAGCTCTGTCCCCCTCGAAGTGATGACTCTGTATAGCCTTGAGTGGTATCACAACGGGAACGGAGCGCAAATAGCGCGATCCATCCCCAGGCAAATCAGGTTTAAAATTTATTGATCTTAAAGTTCTGCAAAAGGATATTCTCAGGTATTCAGCTTAATTTTGACCGATTTTTGGCCAGGTGATTTAAAGCCTGCTGCAAATCAGCATCTGATATTGAATTCGCAGTTTGTTTAATCATATTGGCCGTGCTGTTATCCAGATGTCTTGGTTTTGGTGCTGGTTTTTCAATGACTCTTTTAGGCTGATATTGCTTAATACGCACTTTATTA
This sequence comes from uncultured Thiotrichaceae bacterium, assembly GCA_964522445.1. Taxonomy (GTDB): domain Bacteria; phylum Pseudomonadota; class Gammaproteobacteria; order SZUA-229; family SZUA-229; genus CAZFUY01. The sequence continues at coordinate 21,379 of CAZFUY010000039.1, forward strand.
ATTCTAATATGTGTGTTTTCCTCAAGCATTTGAATCATATTCTGGCTATAAAGCCTGATTTTGGATGCCCATACGGGTGAGTCGCTTAGCAAAATAAGCTGATTATCACGGATGGCTGATACGCTGATGTGTTGCTGGCAATCTACAGGTAAGCAGGCTCTAATTAGTCGTGTGAGTTTATCTAATAACCGTGCTTTTTTTAGTATTTCAGGTTTTATAAATTGTGACATCGATTCCATAGTGAGATCCTAAATTAATCGAATGTGTCTATCAATCTTTTCTTAAGTTTATGTAATTATTAGTTTTTATACTGGGGTTAGTGGATTGTTGAGCCGTGCTTATTATTTAAGTCGATCGATATTTGTGATCATAGAGTTTGTTAATTGGTTAATTTATGTCACAATCACCGGCTTTATTGCGTATTTCTTCTATAATTTAAGTGGTAATCGCTCTTAATATAAGTTACTCAAGTATAACTGTTATCTATGAATATAATATTACTCAGTAAGTTTCGCGGCAGACCCTACCGGCTTCAGATCGGTAGTCCAATGCAATTAACATTGCTGATGGCATTTACCCTGATTATAGCAACAGGTGTTGGTGTGATGGGGTTCTGGTGGGGGCAATCCATCCAGTCTTCTGATCGACTAACCGCTGTTCATCAGGAAATTGAGGTGCAGCGAGAGTTAATAAACCAGATTCGCTTTAATGCACAAGCTGATCTTGATGCTCTGGCCGCTCGATTAGGTCAAATTCAGGCGCATGCCACCCGTTTAAATGCTTTGGGGCAAAAGTTAATTCATGTAGCCAAACTGGATGCGGGTGAATTTAATTTTGAACAGTCACCCGGTATGGGCGGGCCTGATGATGTGGATGCTGCTGTAACTTTAGATTTTGGTAGTGAGATTGATAATGTTATTTCAGAATTAGAAGACCGAGAGCAACAGCTCAGTGTATTAGAAAATATTCTTATTAGTAGCCATATGGAAGATGAAGTGTTTCCAGAAGGTCGTCCTATAAAGCGAGGCTGGATTTCTTCCTATTATGGTATGCGAACAAACCCATTTACGGGCAAGTTGCAATTTCATAAAGGTATGGATTTTGCCTCAAAATCAGGTAGCAAAATTCTAAGCGTTGCAGGCGGTGTAGTAACCTGGTCTTCTAAACGATATGGTTATGGTAATCTTGTAGAAATTAACCATGGCAATGGTTATGTCACACGCTATGGGCATAATAAGGAAAACCTGGTTCAGGTAGGTGATACGGTTAAAAAAGGGCAAATTATCTCACTTATGGGGTCTACAGGGCGTTCAACAGGGCCGCATGTGCATTTTGAAGTGTTGAAGAATGGTCGTCAGATCAATCCTCATAAATTTGTTCAGAAGCGTTAGACTGAAAAAATCTTAAATATTCTTCCAGATTTCGCCTTTCTCCACTTAAGTCAATAGCCTTTCTCAGGCATAATACGCACACCTAGAAAAAGCAGTTGGCCATGTACATATAACACAGGCTCTTAATTCGCCGAATTATATGAAAATAAGCTGTCTTTATGCTCTGTACGCGCCTCTAATTATTTTCAGGTTATTTTTGTATATTTATTTTAAGCCAAAGGATTCACCATGGTAGCCAAGTTGCTGCGCAAAGTTTTTGGTAGTCGTAATGATCGCCAGGTTAAGAAGTTTCGCAAAATTGTTACACGCATTAATAAATTTGAGCCAGACCTTGAAGTATTGAGCGATGAAGAACTTGCTGCGAAAACACAGGAATTTCGTCAGCGTTTTGAAAAGGGCGAAACACTGGATGATTTATTACCCGAAGCCTTTGCTGCTGTTAGAGAGGCGGGTCGTCGTGCTCTCAATATGCGTCATTTTGATGTGCAGATGATTGGTGGCATTGTTTTGCACAAAGGCAATATTGCTGAAATGCGTACCGGCGAAGGTAAAACCCTGGTAGCAACTCTTGCTGCTTACTTAAATGCGATTCCAGGAACGGGCGTTCATGTTATTACTGTAAATGATTATCTGGCACAGCGTGATTCAGAATGGATGGGCAAGCTTTATACATTCTTAGGTATGAGTGTTGGTGTTGTCATTAGTGGCATGGATTCAGAGACTAAAAAACAGGCCTATGCTGCGGACATTACTTACGGTACAAATAATGAATATGGCTTTGATTATCTTCGTGACAATATGGCTTTTTCTGCTGAAGATAAAGTTCAGCGTGAATTAAATTTTGCCATTGTTGATGAGGTTGATTCGATACTTATTGATGAAGCGCGTACGCCACTTATTATTTCTGGTCCAACCAGTGATAATTCCGAATTGTATGTAAAATTTAACCAGCTGGTTAAAGAACTTAAAGTTGCTGCAGATGAAGAGTCTGAAGGTGATTATGTCATTGATGAGAAAAATAAAAATATTCATATGACAGAAGATGGTCATGAACACGTAGAACAACTGCTGGTTCGTGATGGCATTCTAGAAGCTAATGATAGTTTATACAGTGCAGCGAATATTAGTCTTGTTCACTATTTAAATGCAGCAATACGTGCCGATGTTATTTTTCAGAAAGATGTTCATTACATAATACAGGACGGTAAAATTGTTATTGTTGATGAGTTTACCGGGCGTACAATGGAAGGTCGTCGTTGGTCAGATGGTTTGCATCAGGCAATAGAAGCGAAGGAAGGCGTGTCTATAGAAAATGAAAATCAGACATTAGCCTCAATTACATTCCAGAATTATTTTCGTCTTTATAATAAATTATCTGGCATGACCGGAACAGCGGATACAGAAGCTTTTGAGTTCCAGTCTATTTACGGTCTGGAAGTTATGGTTATTCCTACCAATGTAGATGTGGCACGAAAAGATCATGGTGACTTAATCTTTCTGACGCAACAGGAAAAATTTGAAGCCATTGTAGAAGATATTAAAGACTGTCAGCAACGAAAGCAGCCTGTGTTAGTTGGTACTGCCTCTATCGAGGCATCTGAACTTTTATCTGATTTATTAAATAAAGGTAATATCAAGCATAATGTTTTAAACGCCAAACAGCATGAACGTGAGGCGCATATTATTGCTGAGGCAGGCAGCTCTGGTGCAGGGACTATAGCAACTAATATGGCGGGTCGTGGTACTGACATTGTGTTGGGTGGTAATTTAGATGTTGAGCTTGAAAAAATAT
>CAZFUY010000040.1:0-8091 GCA_964522445.1 uncultured Thiotrichaceae bacterium
TGGAAAATTAGTCGTTTTTGCATCTAAAATTGATGGCTATTATCTCATGCTAAACTTAGTGCCATTCGGGTATAGGCGTATAAACTAGGTTGGTGGTTTGTGATTGGTATACAGGGAAGAGAATTCAATAAATCCTTCCTCATCTTCCTTTCTTCTCAAGTCAGATCGGTACTCGCTAATAAGGGCTTCAGATCGAAGCCTGTATCGACGATCATTTTTAATGCGCCGTGGCTTCTCTGCATGTCTGCGTTCTGGCCCTGAGTAGTAGTCTATGTCTTCAAGAGTATGTTTATCTTTTTTCATTTTTATTAACCCCATAAATATGGCCATAATATTTTAATAGTAGTTGATTGATCCAGGTTTCAATAGAGAAGCCCATTAAATATTTTGCTATTTGTCAGAATTAAAAGAAAACTTGTCTTTTATCAAGTTGCTTGCCCATTAGTTTGCGTATAAAGGTTAGGGTAATTTAAGAAGAATGGTGAATTATGACTGGCTTAAAGCGTGCGTCTGCTCAGAGTTGTGATAGAAAGAGTGTTAATAAAGAAGTCGAATGCAATAATTGTGGTATGTACAATTTATGTCAACTTGCAGGTCTGGATGACATAAATACAGATGTGCTGGACTCTGTTGTTAATCGTAAAAAACAAATTCCCAATGGTAGTATTCTGTTTGATGCTGGAGAGAAGTTTAGAGGCGTTTTTGCGGTTAAATCTGGCATGTTTAAAACGGTAACTTATTTCGATGATGACAGAGAGCAGATAATTGATTTTTATTTGCCGGGAGAGTTAATTGGTCTTGATGCCGTAAATTCAGATACATACTCATACAAGGTTGTCGCGATGGAAAAGAGCAGCATCTGTGAAATGGATTTAGAGGCTATAAAAAATCTGGATGATAAGTTTGTTGATTTTCAGGCGGGTCTTATTCACGCGCTGGGGCGTAAAGTTCGTATGGATCAATATCAGGCCATATTAATTAGTGCGCAAAGTGCAGAACAGCGTTTAGCGGTCTTTTTAATTGGTTTATCCAGCCGCTTTCAAGCGCATGGTTTACCTGCTGAAGAATTTAGATTATCTATTTTACGCAAGGATATTGCCAATTATCTGGGGTTGGCATTAGAAACAATTAGCCGGATGTTTAAAGCATTTGAGCAGCAGGGTTTAATAGAAACCTGTGGCCGTCGTGTTCAATTGACGCAGTATGATGAATTAAAAAAGCTGGCCAGGTTAAAATAGCCTCTAAAAAGTAATTTCCTTCCCTCTCATATTTCCTGTATGAGTTGATGTATGAATGTAAGTACATAGATATAAACTAATCTCTGATTGCAGGATGTATAAGTTTCCCTTTACTCCTGCCAAATATTTTCTTTTTGTGTCTATTTAGGGTACAACTAACAGGGAAATATGATGCAGGAGTGCGCGTATGACAATTAAACATCCAATAGTCGCTGTTACTGGTGCTTCAGGTGCTGGTACTACTGCTGTGCAACAGGCTTTTAAAGCCATATTTTATCGTCAGGGTATCAATGCTGTATTTGTACATGGTGATGGGTTTCTAAAATATAACCTTGATGAAATGTGTAGAAAAATGGAAGAGGCTGAGCAAAAAGGAAAGCCATTAAGTTGCTATGGCCCTGATTTAAATGACTTTGGGGCATTAGAATCCTTATTTAATAATTATTCAGAGAAGGGTACAGGACGTTACCGGGAAATCATAAGGGATGAAAATGCAGCAGAATTTAATCTGCCCGTAGGTACTTTTACTGACTGGTTTGATATTACTGAAGAATCAGATCTGTTGTTTTATGAAGGTATGCATGGAGGTGTGGTTGCTAATACCTGGACACGCCGGAAAATGAGTGAATCACATAATAAAAATGTGCGACGTGAGCGTCGAAATGAAACCAGGAAAACGGGTATTGATGTGGCAAAGCATGTTGATTTGCTCATTGGTGTCGTTCCTGCCATTAATCTGGAATGGATCCAGAAGATTCATCGTGATATGCGTTGCAGTAAGAAATCAACAGAAGATGTGACAGCAACTATTTTATCTCGATTACAGGATTATATTCATTTTATTGTGCCGCAATTTTCTATTACAGATATTAACTTCCAGCGCATGCCAGTTGTCGATACATCTAATCCATTTATTGCCCGAGATGTGCCAACAGAGTCGGAGAGTATTGTTGTTGTCAGATTTAGAGAGCCAGCTAAATATAATTTTCCTCATTTGTTAAAGCGTATAGATGGCTCATTTATGTCCAGAGCTAATACCATGGTTATTCCTGGTGGTGAAATGCAGCATGCACTGGATATTATTTGTGCACCAATTATTGAGGCGTGCTGTGACAGGTAGCTCAGGAGTTATTTTTTTGTGCGAGCTTTGATCCCTGGCGATTAGTCTGTTGATTTTTTCTCTGACATATTCATTGGCTTACCAATTGTATGCTCGCTATAGCGGCCTGATTTCCCGGTAAGTGAAATGGCATCGCTATCGGCAGCCGTATTATCTGATGAATTTGATCTATAGCCACCGCCACTTCTTCTATTACCAAAACTGTAGGGTTTAGGCATAGCCTGTTTCTGGTAGCTTCTTATTTCGGAAACAGGTGGTTTTGCCATTATATACATAATTCCCAGTGCGCCGAGAGCACCGGTGATGACAACTTTAATGGTTAGTGACATGTTTTTTTTCATAGGCTATAGACTGAGTCTTTCTACGGGTTATCAACTACTAATTCAGTAGTTATTAAGCTGTAGTATTAATATTTGAGCCCTTTCGGGGGGCTTTTTTCGTGTCTTTAATTGTAGTCGATCTGTGTGTGAATTGTTTGTTTCGGCGATTGTGTATTGTTCTACGGTCAAATAGAACCTTTAAGTTCTTTTTACGTCTTTCACCCTTACGGCGGCGGATTGATGGTGTGTTCTGATTTTCACTATCAGATATGTTGTCAGTATTTAATACCTTTCTCTTACCCTGGCGGCGGAAACGAGAGTAAGTGGGTTGCGGTGTGGGTATGGGTGGAATATAGGCCATAATAGTCAACTGATTGTTTAAGATTCAATTGTTATCAATGTATGTCTATATATTAATCGGCAATAATATAAATACCTTTAATTTTTCTTTGCAGCAGGCTAAAAGGCCTTCCCTGGCTTTATTATTAGATGATTAATTTTGCATAGATAAATTGAAATCCATAAGCTTTTCAAGTTTATGGTTAAGAAAACGGTGTTTACCGCCACTGTTAAATTTAACAATGGCAAAGCCGTGATAGCTTATCTGGTCAATAATGACTTCTTGCCCGGTGCTTTTAACGCGAACACGATCACCAATATTTAGAGGTTTCAGGTTATTCATTTGTGTATCTCTCCCGGTTTAAAAAATGCGAAGGGATGTAATTTATTTAAATTACAATACAAACTTAGACCAGTTTATTAAGTAATGCAAGTATCCCTATGTTTTTATTGGAAAAACCTGTTCTCTAGGATTTGTTGTTGGCTATGCTTTTCTCAATTTGAGCTGTTTGTGCGGGTATATTCTTAGCGGGTATAAGCGGCATGCGTTGGGACAGGCGTGTGTAAGAGTTATTCATAAGGTGCTGATAAATAATGGTATAGGCCAGTACATTGCTGACATATTCACGTGTTTCTGAAAAGGGGATGGTTTCAATCCAGCGTATGGCTTCCATGGGCTGAGTCTCGGGCAGCCATGATTTAACTCGATAAGGGCCGGCATTGTAGGCTGCTGTTGCTAGAACGTGCTGGCTATCCAGCCGTTTAAGCATCTGTCCTAAATAGCCAGTGCCCAATTTTAGATTAGTGTCCGTTCCCAGTAAACTATTTCGCCCCCGGTATTTTGTGCGCATGCTACGGGCTACATTGCGCGCTGTTCGAGGCATAATCTGCATGAGTCCTAATGCGCCAACAGGAGATCGTGCGTCGGCCATAAAAGCGCTTTCACGGCGAATAATGGCATAGGTCCAGGCGGGTTCAATGCTTTGTTTCTCTGACCATGACTCAACTTTAGCTTTCATTGGCAGGGGGAAGCGCAGAATAATATCGTCTCGGTAATCTGTCTTACCCATGGTGTAAATTGCTCTATCGTGCCAGTTCCATTGCTGTGCCAGCTTAGATGCAGCCAGTTTTTGGCGGTTGCTAATAGATGATGTGAGCTTAAACCATTCACGACGAGCATCCAGAATTTTGTTTAATTTAAATAATTCATTGGCGCGTTGAGCTTCAGGGTGTTGTTTAATGCTGGCGAGTTCTTTCTCGCCCAGTTCAACTGGGTGATCTTCAAAGGCATAAGGAAGATTTAGTCGATCAGCTGCGAGGAATCCATAGTAGCTACGGCGTCCAGCAAGATAATGGTAGATGCCTTCTGCATCAATGGTGTTGCCTATTTGTTCGTTGGCATAGGCCCACCAGAATTGCCAGCGTAGGCTGGATTGTTCCTGTAATGGTAACTGTTCAATTGTTGACAGGGTTTGAACCCAGTCACTCTGACGTATGGCGCTCCTAATTTTCCATTCATGCACGTATTTGGAAGTATGAGTTTTGCCAAGTTTGCTTAACCAGATATTGGCATCTGGGTGGTGATTGCGAGCCATGGACAGACTAATTGCTTTATAAGCGCTGTTAATTTCTTCTTTTGAAAAGCTATAAAGAGCATTTATTTTCTGCCAAAGTTCAATGGCTTTTTCAGGTGATTTTCGGCTCATGCGTTTTATTGCATGGATACGAATAGTTGATGCCATAGGATGTGTTTTTTTTAGCAGTGATAATTTGCTTACCAGTTGAGGCTTTCGATGAATTTTAATCCAGCTATTTACCCAGTGGCGGTCTGATTTAACCAGTGTTTTGGCTAGAAAGCGAGCAAGGTGAGTTCTGTTCTTTGACATGGCTAACTGGATTCTTTTCCAGGTGAGTTCATGTGTTCTGTAACCAGCTAGCTCCCATGTCTTAAATACAGAATCACAACTATGAGGCTGAGACTTGCTTGTTAACCAGAGTTTTTCGACCTGAGCCAGGGCCTGTTGTTTTTTGTCTGTATTAATTAGTGCCTGTAGATATTTGCATTGCAAAGTTGTGCTTTGTTGTGGGGTATAGACATTAATCAGATCAGACCAGCGTTTATGGCGTGCATAATACTTAATTAGCTTCTGACGTAGACGGTCAGCAATAATAGTACTGTCATTTTTTTCTAGAAATGTATCTATTTGCTGTTTATTGAGAAGGCCAATTTTACGTGCCAGATCCATATATTCGAGATAGGAATAGAGAGGATAATCTTTTAGCTGATTTTTTAACTGTTTGAACTGACCATATCGATGTAATTTAAAGGCGAGTTCAGCTTTTTGGTAAAGCTCCCGTTGTTTTGCAAGTGTTTCACTGTCCAGAAAAACAGTATCCATTTGTGTTGTTAAAACGGTGCTCTTTATGCCCTTGACAGAAATTTCCTGAGGTGTGCTATCTATTCCGCTGGCTGTGACAAGCCACAGGCCAAGAGTAATGCTCAGGCTTATTTTAAGACGGTGGTGAAAAACCGTATATTGTTGTTTGTTTTTTGGCATTACCTGGATTTTTAAGCGCAGAAAATATTTAGGAAAAATACCTAATATCAATAGTTTAGTCTACATATCTAATGAATGTGTGAAAATAATCACAAATAGTTAAAACTAAAAAATTAGTTGAAAAATGATCTTTCTGGCAAGCGTTAATGTGTGTAGAAATTAATTAATAAGAGAGGCCTTTGCACGAGAGAAAATTATCTTAATAGTCACCCGCTTTATCGTCATTCCTGAATGTTTCTAGCAGGAATCTCGCTAGATCCCTGCTTAAAAGCATGCCGGGATGATGGGGTTTGTTTCGTGCAAAGGTCTCAAGAGAATGATTTATAACATAATTCTATTATGTCGCTGTAAAGAAGTTGTCACTATCAGACTCTAAAATAGTTACTTGAAAGGTATGAATGCAGGGAAAACCAGTGGCATGGATGCCACACTTTTATTTCTTTTTAATGCCATATTTATATTTTTTTATATATTCTGTTGATAGTTTCATGGCGCGTTTCTTGTCAGCTTTCAGCATATTATTATAGAGAGCTAATTTATTTTTATATCCGTCTTTTTGGCCATTACTGGCGGCTACAGAAAACCAGGCATAAGCAATAGCCGAGTCTGGTGCAACACCTCTGCCAGTATAATAAGCTACACCCAAATCTTTTTGCGCTTCAGCATTTCCTAGCAGAGCTACTTCCCTAAAGATTTTGACACCTTTTTTGTAGTTCTGAGTTACACCAAATCCATTTACATACATTTTTCCAAGATTGTGTCTGGCTGCAACAAGCCCTTGCTTAGCTGCCTTTTGATACCAGCTAAAAGCAAGTTTATGATTTTTTTTTGTACCCAGGCCTTTTTTATACATATCACCTAAAGTATTTTGAGCTTCAGCTATGCCATGTTCGGCTGATTTTTTATACCAGATGAATGCATTTTTATAATCACTTTTTCCATCCACCCCCTCAAAGTAAATTTTTGCAAGATTGTATTGAGCGTTAATATTGCCGCCTTTTGCAGCATCTTTAAATAAATCAAGCGCTTTTTCTATATTGCGTTTTATCCCTGACTTTCCCATATACATAACAGCAAGATCATTTTGTGCTTCGACATGTCCTGCCTCGGCAGCTTTGCTATACCAATATGCCGCTTTAGCAGGTTTTGCAGAAATGCTTTTAATGCTTTGATAGTATTTACCTAAAGTGTACTGAGCTTCAACAATATCCTGTCGAGCGGCTTTTGAAAGCCATAAAACAGCTTTTTTCATATCCTGCTTTAAAAGTTTTCCATCAAAATACATGTGGCCAATAATGCTTTCGGATTGAGCGTGATTGAGGTTGGCGGCGCGTTTATACCACTGAATTGCTTTCAGGATATTATTGCGCTCGCCTTTTTCCCGCATATACATATTGGCTAACATAAACTGAGATTCAGCATCATCTTTCTCTGCAAGTACAAACCAGATCATAAGTGCTGAGGTGTAGTCTTTTTTATCGTAGGCTTCTTTTCCTGTTTCAAATGTAGGGGGTTCTTCTGGCTCTTCTTCCTCTGCCAGCTCATCAGGATTATCTTTTTGTGATTTTTTACTTTCAGGTTTGGCTGCTCTTAATAGCCATTTAACAGCAAGCTTGGCATTTCTTTCTATGCCGCTGCCATAAAGATACATAAGACCCAAAGTGCTCTGTGCAGCAGTGTGCCCCTGTTCTGCTGCACGGGTATACCATTGAACGGCCATATCTGGGTTTTTTGTTGCATCCCCAGGTTCCATATAAATATTGCCCAGCATGTATTGAGCATGAGCATTGCCTTTTTCAGCTAAAGTGGTCCATACCATTAATGCTGTGGCGTAGTCTTTCTTTTTATATGCAGCCATGCCTGCATTAAAGCCGGGGGCTTTTTTTATGTTTGACTGTTTTTCTTCTTCAGCATATCCCGACTGAATAAAGCTGGTTAAAAGAAAAATGCTGAATATTGTGGTAAGAATCTGGTGCATGAAATTAAATAAATATTGTAATTTAAGTAACTAGAGTATAGAAAGAACTTAGGAAAATGCAGGTTTAAACAGGGGTGGTTTTACATTGAGATTTTAGCCAAAAGAGAGGTCACTGGATTTCTGCATGTTCCTCAATAAATGAACGAATAAAATGAAGGGGTTTAGCTCCGCTAAATCGTGCTTTTTCTTCTCCATATTGAAAAAGAATAATGGTTGGAAAACCGCGAACCTGATAATGCCCGGCAAGCTTCATATTTTCACCGTCATCAACTTCTACTTTGGCGATGGCAATTTTCCCCTTATATTCAGCCATTACATTTTTAAGAACAGGCGCAATAACTCGGCAGGGTGAGCACCAGTCAGCCCATAAGTCGACAAGAATGGGCTTTTGGTGTGAGGCTTTAATAACGCTTTTTTCAAAGTTATCCAGATCGGCAACAAAAATGGATTCAGAGCTATGTTTGTGCATAAGTTAAATACGGGTAAACAGGTTGATTATAAAATCATACCATAATTGCCATAGATGCTGATATTAGAT
>CAZFUY010000040.1:8191-24503 GCA_964522445.1 uncultured Thiotrichaceae bacterium
TAAACAGGTTGATTATAAAATCATACCATAATTGCCATAGATGCTGATATTAGATGTGTAATAAAGACCGTTTTTATTTATTTTTCAGTATTGCATGTCATTATGTGCTAATAAGTAAAGCGAAATAATATTATTTTCTGAGAGCTATATAGCATACTAATAAACTGTCATTTAGAGAAAAACTGATTTAATTATGAATATAAAAATAATTTTTAGAGCATTGATTATTGTTCCTGTTTTATTAATGCTTGTTTATTACTTTTTGCCAACAGTTGAGTATCTCTGGCTTTCATGTGATGAGATAAATCTGTTAGAAGCAGATGGGTTTAATGCCTTTATTCCAAAAAATTATATTATTTTTATTGTATATATGATTATCTGGTTAATAGTATCGGTGGGTTTATTATTTTTTATTCGCTGGTTCAGAATTGTTTATATAGTTTTTACTGTGATAAGCATGATATTGATATTGTTTTTGGGCAACAGAATTAGTGCGCCAGTTGAAACAGTGGTTATGTTTCTAATAACCTTATCTGTAGGTGGAGTGCTTGCGTTAATGTATTCTTCTTCTTTAAGTGAGTTTTTTGCTAAAGAAAGCGAAGAAGAAGGCAAAGGTGAAGAGGATAATGAAGAAGATGATGAACTCGAATAATTAAGAACATTATCTACAACTGTATCCCCTGTGATTCAGATGTTTGTTTTTCTAGCTTTTGCCTAAACCAGTAAGTTTTTATTGAATGGGTGTAAGTTCTATCGGCCAGTGAGTATCTTTAATATCCAATTTTGATTTAAGATCATATAAAGCAGCCTGTAGTGCTTCTTCAATGACGGGATGATAGAAAGGCATTTTTAATAAATCAAATACGGTTAGCCCCATTTCAATTGACCAGCATAATAAGTGACCGAGGTTCTCGCCCTTAACACTCATCATGCTAGCACCTAATATTTTTCCATCGGCTTTATTTGCATAAATGCGAATAATGCCCCTGTTTTTTCCCATAATCAATGCACGGCCAACAGGAGCCAGTTTTACTTCGCCAATGGCAATAGTGTTTGTGTCTAACTCCGAAAGGCTAGCGCCGACAGTGACGATATTTGGATCACTAAATGTAATAGCTAAAGCTGTTTTATGTTTAAAGTGAGTAACTTTATCCTGCATAATATTATAGCCTGCTACGCGACCTTCAAAACCTGCCTCATGCAAAATAGCTTTTTCAGCAGTGGCATCACCTGCAATAAAAATAGGAAGGTCTGCAATTTGCATTGTGTGTGCATTAAATACAGGTACGCCATTGGGTTGTAATTCAATATTAAGAGCCTGAAGATTTAATTTATCTGTATTGGGTCTTCGGCCAATGCTTGCAAAAATTTTATCTACTACAATAGAATTATCACCTGCGGTGACTTTTAATTTACCATCGTCCTGTTCAGATATTTCAGCAGCATGTCCTAACCAGAGTGGAAATTCTTTACCTATGGTTTCAATAGCTATTTTATTAACGTCATTGTCATCAATGCCACCAATGCGCTGTTGCTGATCTATGCCGGTTACTTTTATGCCAATTCGGTTGAGTGACTGACCAATTTCAAGGCCAATAACACCTAGCCCAATTACGGCAACTGATTCGGGTAATTCGGTCATCTCAAAAAGGCTGTCAGTTGTGATAATGTGTTCGGAAAAAACATTCCATGATTCAGGAATAACAGGGCGAGAGCCTGTTGCAATAATAATTTTTTTTGCTTTAATTATCTGGCCATCTTCTGTTTTTAAAGTATTGGCATCAATAAATTGTGCGTAAGATTCAATTAATTTATCTTCAGGTAGAAGATCAATGGAATGGCTGAGTGTGCGGTCTACAAATGTGTCCCGTAAATCTTCCACATGCTCCATGGCATCAGGAATATTAATGGTTAAATGCTCGCCACCTTCAATGCCTTCACGATTAAAAATAGATTTTCGATGAAAATCTTCTGCAATTTGAATTAAAACTTTAGAAGGCATACAGCCTACACGGGCACAGGTTGTACCCAGTTCGCCACCATCAATTAATACAAAATTATCGGTAAAACGTTTAACCTGGCTCATAGCATAGAGTCCAGCACTGCCTGCGCCTATAATGGCAACTTCAACTTCACGAGTCATTGTAAAACCTTTTGATAATTAATTAAAAATAGCTAATAGATTGCTGGCAATAATAATACCGCATGCCTTTAAAGTCATCAGCTAGTTTGTGTGGTTATTTCTGGAGGTTCTGTGAAGAGTTCACTAATAATGAATGATTTTTAGTTCATTATTGTTATCACGAATAATTTCGCCATTATAAACTTTGAATTTTCCTGATGTTTTGTCATTAAAATAGAGCCTGAGTGTTTCAGTAATTACAGGGAAAGCGATTTTATCCCATGGGATTTCGTTTTTATTAAATAATTTTACTTCAAGACTTTCAGTGCCAGGGCTTGCATGGCCATCTTTTAACTCACCACGATACATCATGTAAACCTGTGAGATATGTGGAATGCTGAACATACAATACAGTGTGGCATTAAGTATATTTGCATTTGCTTCCTCGTATGATTCCCTGCATGCGCCCTGTAATGTTGTTTCTGAATTTTCCATAAAACCTGCAGGTAAAGTCCATAAACCATGGCGGGGTTCTATGGCGCGTCGGCAAAGTAAAACTTTATCCTGATACTCTGCAATACAGCCAGCAATAATTCTTGGGTTCTGATAATGAATGTGATTACAACTGTCACAAATGTAACGTGGAAGATGATCGTCCTCAGGTGTTCTATGACTAAGGCTTGATCCGCACTGGTTGCAAAATTTTAGTATTTGATTCATTGGCGCTGATTTGAGGGATATTGTCTGAGTGTAAGTGTATTGCCACGTTGAGTAAATTCAAGATGCTTTAGAAAAGTCATGCCTAGCAGGACATCATCATCTTCTGTATTTGGATTTATTGTGGCGCGAATATTTTGTATCTCAATGTCACCGATAGAAATTCTATTAAGTTGTGTCATGAACATAGGTGCTTTTCCATTTGCTGTTTGATAATATAATTTCTGTCCGGCTTTTAAGCCGATATTATCTGCAATATGCTGAGGGATTGCGACATCAGTTGCTCCGGTGTCCAGCATAAAAGTAACTTCGGTATTATTAATCATGCCCGTAGTGACATAATGCCCAGAACGATTTCTCAGCAGGATTATTTCTTTGATGTTGCCCGTGCTAATACGAGAGCTTATATTCTGGTTGGGATTGTGTTGCTTTTCGAGAATGCCGTTAAAGAAAAACATAAGAATAACTAAAAAAAGAACCCACATGGCAGCAATCATGCTGGCCCCCATGCGTTTTTGTTCTGTGTGTTCTTTGTTTTCTTCGTTCATGTGATCAGCTTATCATAATCCTGTAAAAATCATTTGGTAATAAAGCCGTTATATTTTTATGATATTGTATAGGATACATTTATTAATTTATAAACGGCGGGAAAAGCATTGAACGAAACAGGCATAGATAATCAGGATAATGAACTCGAAGAGCTTGTTCTAAGAGAGAGCATTGTTAGTGCAACAGGGCTGAATGAAGGTAGTGTGCAAATTGGTATTAAAGGTGACCCCTCACTTAGAGAGACCTCTCTGGACCGAAAAAAATATGAAAGTCCGGTTGATGAAGTTATGGATGATCTTACTCTTAACCTGGAAGATATTCTGCTTAACCGTAGTACTTATAGAGTCTTTATCGGATTCAATAGTGGAGAAATACGCACCCAGTCTATTTTTGATCCATTAAGGCAGGAAATTCACTCGGCTGAAAAACTGGCGGATAAAGCATATATACAAAGGCATTTTCCTGAAATAAGTTTTGAAGATAAAATTCAGGCTATGCGTGATATTTATGGCGGTATCCAGAGAAGTAAATGGTTTGATAAATTTCCGGGTTACTGGAAAAATATTTTTATTAAAAGGCATAAGTCCTGGGAGCCTATGACCAAAGATGAAATTCACACTATTATGTCTACACTAAAAATTATGCGTAGCTTGCCAGATTTCTATTTGCGCAATATTACTATTTGTATCGTTCAGGATATGGTACGCATGCAATTTAACTGTGATGGCACACAGATAATTAGCGCGGAAAATTATCAGAAATTTATTGAAGAAAATATGCCATAAATATTTGAGTTAGTCATCACCAAATAATTCATCTTCGCTAAATTCTTCTTTTTCTGCAGGAGGGTTGCCGTCGTAAACAAGGTCTTTTCTATGTTGTAGATAGGCTTCTCGTAAGAACACATAAGGATCAAGAGCGGCTTCGTCCATAATATTCCCCGCTTTTAATAACTTAGCTCGTGAATCAACTGCTTTAACAATCGTCATGCCCCAGACAGCCGTTCCATCACCCCGAGATGGTGCAGGAAAATCTTTATGGACTTTGTTATATATAGGGTCAAAATATGAACTGTCTGCTAGCCAGCCGCCGGTATCCCGAATAGTGCCTGGCCCCAGAAAAGGAAGTACAAAATAAGGCCCTTCTGGTACGCCCCAGTAACCTAGTGTCTGGCCAAAATCTTCATTATGTTTTTCCAGCCCAATATCAGATGCCCAGTCAATAAGTCCAAATAGACCTAAAGTAGAGTTAATAACTAAGCGTCCAGCATCCGATGCGGTATTTTTTAATTTGAACTGAAACAGATTGTTAATAAGTACAACAACATCATCAAGGTTGCTAAAGAAATTGCTAACCCCTTTTTGAACTGGTTTGGGAGTGACTGTGTTATAACCTTCAGCAACGGGTTTTAATACATATTGATCGAGCTTGTCATTAAATTTATAGATAGCGCGATTGTAGCTTTCAAATGGATCATTAGGGTCGCCAGGACCTTCAATAGTGGCACAGGCTGATAAATTAAGAAAAAAGCAAAATAAGATAATAAATTTAATTACAGGGGTCATTGTTATGGCTGTTATTTTTTTGTTGGAACAAGATTACAACAGATTGATAATAAACTTAATCTATTTATGAAATATCTGAGATAAATATATTGTCTGAGGCTGGGTACAGGTTTTGTATAGCCTATACTAAACCTGATAGATCAACAGTTATGAGGCCAACAAAGTGTTTTATTACGCTGCTAGAATATTAAAGTTAGCGGGTTTGTGGATAGATTTTGTGATGCTAACCATAATCCTGTATGGCCTGTCCTATCTGCCTCGAAAATGGCTGGGGCGAATTTATTTTCGAATGTTTCGTGTCTGGTGTAAGTCTTTTGTTCGTGCCCTGGATGTAGATCTTCGACTGCATCAGAAAAACCTTTATCCCATACCAAAACAATATATCCTGATTGCTAATCACCCATCTGCATTTGAGGATATTGGTATACCTGCTTTATTTGAGGTGAGCTCTCTGGCCAAGATAGAGGTAAAAAAATGGTGGATTGTAGGTCGTATTTCAGAAGCAGCAGGTTCTCTTTATGTAAAGCGTGAATCTAAAGAATCGCGGAGAGCTGCAGCACAGGCACTAATGGATGAAATAAAAAATGGAAAAAATGTTGCCTTATACCCTGAAGGTGGCTGTAAAGGAAAGCGTATATTTGAATCATTTCGTTATGGTGCTTTTGATGTTTCTATGCAAACAGGAATTCCTGTTTTGCCCGTGTTTCTGCATTATGAGGCACAGGATGATTTTGAATGGCGAGATCCACATACGCTGGTAGATAAGTTATTGCACTTTCTTAATACACAAAATAACACAGCAAATTATTATGTGTTTGATGCAATTGACCCATCAAAATTTAATAGCAAGGAAGAGTTCACAGACTACACATGGAATTTATATAAAACCTGGCAAAAAAAATATCTGGAGTAATATCTCAGTTTATCAATGATGACCAGTAAATCAATACATGATGCAAATGCACTATTGCTCTATCGAGTAGGGCCAGTGTATTGCTGTTCGCCAACCTTAAATGTTGAAGCTGTGATTATGCCGCCGCAGTTAACGCATCCCCCCGGTTCTAATGTGGCAGAACCCGGTGTCTTTAAAACAGCGCAGGGAATAGTGAAGGCAGTTGATCTTCGCAAACGATTCGGTGTTGATAAAGAAGACTGGAATGAACCGGGGCGAATTATAGTTATAGAAATAGAAGGTGGGCACGCCGGTTTATGGGTGGATGAAATTGTAGATGTTATTCAGTTTCCACAGAAAGGCTGGGCTGATGTGCCAGTTGGAATACCTAAAAATGTATTTAGCCGAACATTATTGCTTAATAATATTATTCAGCTTTATGCTGATTTTGAGAAAATCTATAGTTTTAGAGAAACTGGATATCTGAGACAACATATTGAAAATATAAATCTCCAGAAAGAGAAAGAAAAAACTTTTTCTGTAGTAGAAAAAATAGCTGAAAATAATTCAGTTGAAGCTGTAGACAGGGAGGTCAAAAAAAAGGACGTTAATGAGAAATCTGTAGAGTCTTCTGTCGGTGATAAGCTTATTAAGCCGTCTGTGCAGAATTCTGATGAGTCTAGTAATGATTTAACAGGAACAATAGAGTTTTCCCCTGAAAACAATAAAAACATACGTGTCCATAAAAAAGAGCCAGAGAGGTATTCAGGCACTAAATATAAAAAAGAGACAATAGAGCATGAAAAAAGAGAAGCGATTGATTTAATAAATAAAAAACCAGATAAATCATTCTCTTTAAATATAAGTGATCAATATATAAAGACTCATAACGTTTCTGGTAAGTCAGAAGAAATAAACACAGCCAATGTGAACAATAATGTCTCTCAGAAGAACTATGGGTTTATTTTTGTTTTATTTATAATGATGCTTATGGCTGTTGGTTATCTGTTGTTTGAGGTATTAATTGATACAAAAAAAGAAATAGCTGACAGGTCATTTATAAAGACAATAATTTTGGAAGAAGAGATTAAAGAAGATTCTCCCGTGCCTGAAAATATAGATAATTCTGTTAGTGAGGTGGGTGATTATATTAATGATGTAGAAGATATAAAAAATATCCAGCAAGAAAATAATCAGTTTCATGCTGACATTCAGAAGGATGAAGAGGGGCTGGTAATTGTTCTTACCCAGCCTGAGGAAACAAGTGATCCTGTTTCAAGTTTAGAAGCAGATAAGAAAGAAATAAGTGATATTTCATCGGCTATGAATAAGGTGGATTTACCTGAAAAAAATATGATTAGTAAAGTAGGCTCAGTAAAAGATGTAAAAGATGTAAAGGAAGATATTAAGGTTAAAGTTGCAGATAGTGTGAGTAAAATAACATTAGAAACAATAGTTCATATTGTTGTTAAGGGCGATACCTTATGGCATATAGCAAAACGTTATATTAATAATCCCTTCCGCTATCCTGAGCTTGCGCGTTTAAGTCATATTAAAAACCCTGACTTGATATATCCGGGAGATAAGGTAAAAATAATATTTAATAAAAATAATTATCAGGAATAATTTTGCCGCGTCTTTTAATTGTACTTATTGCTGTTGTGTTGCTGGTTTATCTGGCAATTTTCTTTAAGCGATTGCCAGTGCCAAAACGCATAAAAATTATTAAGTATGCTTTTATAGTTGCGATAATTTCTGCTCTTGTTGTTATGGCGGTAACAGGAAGGTTAAGCTGGTTATTTGCGCTGATTGCTTCTCTTTTGCCTTTAATTCCCCGATTTATTTCACGATTAGTAAAAATATTGCCTGCTTTGCAGTCTTTCATACAGCAGTTTCGTGCAGCACGTTCAAATAAACATGTGCAAATGGAGACTTTATATATACGCATGATATTAAATAAAAATACAGGTGAAGTGGATGGTCTGGTTTTAAAAGGCCACTATAAGGGGGAGATGTTAAGTAAGTTATTAGCGGAGGATTTGCTTCTCTTGTTACAGGATTGTCAGCAGAATGATGCTGAATCAGCAGCCATGTTAATGGCTTATATGGATCGTTATAATAGTGGCTGGCGAAATGCTGAAAATAATAGTAAAGATTATCAGGGCTTTAAGCCGGGTGCTATGAGCGTAGAAGAAGCACGGGAAATTTTAGCTGTAAAAGAAACTGCAACACGTGAAGATATAATAGATGCGCATAGGCGATTAATGCAAAAACTACATCCTGACCGAGGTGGTTCGGATTACCTTGCTGCTAAAATTAATCAGGCTAAAGATGTGCTGCTTAATGTGGCAAGCAGATAGTTACAGTCGCAGAAATAAAATATTTAAAGTTTTAATTATTTTAGCGTTGCGCTTCTTAATAAATCATCAAACGGTGATGATGGGCCAATTTCAATAACAATGGTTTCCTGTAATGGAATCTCATCCGATTCTACATGAGGTAAAATTTGTTCAGCAATTTGTAGAATAGTTAACATACCCTGTTTTTCGGCATCAGCTTCTGTTGATTGTATGTTTTGTTGAAGCTGAATTAAATGGTCTTTAAATTCGCTAATGCGCTTGTCGAGTGACAGGTTTTGAAATTCAGTAGTAAAGGTTAGTTGCAGCTCACGAGACTGTGAATCAGATTTATCAACTACATTAATATTAAAAGGGCCTTCAATCTGCATGCTATATTCTCGTGTTTTCGTGTAAGTGCTATTGTCCATACACTCGAAGTGAATGTAAAGAGACGGGGTAGTTTTTACTGCTTCCGTGCTTCTCTGATTTGATCGTAAGCGGCTCTTATTTCCTGAGACTTTTCTGTTGCCAGTTTGAGCATCTCTTCTGGTAGTCCTTTAGCGATCAGTTTATCGGGGTGATGCTGACTCATTAATCGCCTGTAGGCTTTTTTAATATCAGCGTCGGAGGCTGAAGAATCTACACCCAGTACAGTATACGCATCAGAAATGCTGGCTCTACTTTGACTGCTTGTTCCTGAGTAATGTTGTTGAGCGCCAACCATGTCTATTAGCTGTTCAAGTGTGGCCGTATTAAAGCCTAGTTTCTGAGCTATATTATTAAGCGCTGTTTTTTCAGTGGGATGTAAATGACCGTCGGCAAGTGCTGTGGAAATAAGAATTTCCAGAAACATCTGTAATAGATTGCGTCGCCGATGGCACTCACGGCGAAACTGTTCAAGAATGTCATCGACAGGAAAATTATCCTGTTTACCTTCGTTAAATAAATCAACGGCTGCTTTTCGTTGTTCGGTTGACAGGTGCATGTGTGACATAACCTGTTCGGCCATGGATATTTCAGAGCGTGAAACCTGTCCATCTGCTTTGGCGAGATAGCCCATAACAGAAAATGTAGCCGTAAAAAAAGCAGCCTGAGTGCGTTCGGGGTCGCCAATATTAATATGCTCAATACCGTTCAGCCCCTTATCAAATTGATGCCCAAAAGCAGCACCCATAACAGCGCCTAATGGGCCGCCCACCATAAAGCCAAAACCGCTGCCTAGTACTTTTCCCCACCAGCTCATGATAATAAGTCTCAAATAAAATAAGCTGCATATTATAGCGAAAATTTGGCAGAGATAATTAAAGAGTCTCTAATAAAATTTAAAAAAGTAGTGAGCAGATGCAAGTTGTTGTAAATGATAGCGTTTTTAAAGCAGATATTTTGATATGTGTATGTTTTTTGTTATAAAAAAGAGCTTAAAAAGTACCCGGTATTTATTTTTTCTTTAGATTCATTTCTCCTGTTCTTACCAGTTCGGGTGTATGTAATATTTCTTCTTCCGGGAATAAGGTTTTTAAATCTTCCATTGTAAGAGACTCGCCTTTTTCATCAAATCGCTGCCAGATCATTTCCCAGCGTTTATCATCAAAATAAAATCCTGTGGGTAGAATGCACACAGGCAGGTTATTAAAATCTGTAATAACTTTAGGTTCGGTCAGTTTGCCGGACATTGGAGTTCCTGAATTAAATAACAGTGTTGCTTATTATATTCCAGTGATAAGTATTCATCAAAGCAGTGATGTAAATAAATTTAGCTTTTCCACCAAAGTGTCATGCCTGGAATATAGGTCAACATAATTAACCAGACTAGCATGATAAGTAGGAATGGCAGAGTTGATCTAAATAAAGTTAAAACAGGTTTGCCAAAACGCTGGCTGGCGATAAATAAATTAATACCTACAGGAGGGGTTAAATAGCCGATTTCCAGATTGGCTAAAAAGATAATACCAAGATGTACAGGATCGATCTGGTAGCGCATAGCAATAGGTAAAATTAGTGGCACAACGACGACAATGGCTGAGAAAATATCCATCATTGCACCAACGACGAGTAAAAAAACATTTAGTAGTAGTAGAAACTGCAATTGGCTATCAATATTTTTTTCCAGAAAAGCCAGAAGCTTCATTGGCAGTTGAGAGTCGATAAGTAAATTAGTGAGCCCCATTGCAACGCCTAAAATAATAAGAATGCTACCCACCAGAGTTGCGGTATCAATAAGTATTTTATACAGGTCTTTAGAGAGGCTGATTTTTTTATAAATAATAGTTTCTATAAATAATGCATAGCTTGCGGTTACAGCGGCAGCCTCTGTAACTGTTACAAAACCGCCAAAAATTCCTGTGATAACCAGTATGGGTAATAAAATATCCCAGTAACTGGCTTTTAATGCTCCAACAAGTTTTGCTAAAGAAAATTTGTGCGGTGCTTTATGCCAGCTTTGAGCTGAGAAATAGCTGTATAAAGAGAGCAGTATAAGGAGAATAATGCCGGGTATTATTCCCGCAATAAAAAGCTCATCAATACTGACACCAGAAATAATGCCGTAAAGTAATATGGCAAGGCTTGGAGGGAATAATAAACCCAGTGAACCTGATGAGGTTAGTAAACCTAAAGTAAATTGTTCAGGATAGTTAGCCTGTTTAAATAAAGGATATAACAGACCGCCCAGAGCGATAATGGTTACGCCTGATGCACCTGTGAAAGCTGTAAAAAATGCACAGGAAACAATAGTTACAACGGCAAGACCTCCAGGCATCCAGCCAAAAAAAGCATTGAATAAAATAATTAAACGCTGTGGCCCTCCACCCGCTGCCATTATCATGCCGGCAAAAGTAAATAGAGGTATGGCAATAAGATTTGGTTGGGATGCCAGCCGATACATTTCAATTATAAGTACAACTGGATTCAGTTCTGCACTATGACTGGCATATATTCCGCCAGCACCTAAAACAGCAAAAAGAGGCAAGCCTAGAATGGCTAAAATTATAAGTATAAAAACGATCATGTTTTATTGTGCTCGAAACCAGTAATGGTGAGCAGCAAGAAGTGCAAGCTTAAAATAATAAAGCCAATGGGTAATATTAATGCCAGATAAACAGACCACATTTCATAATCAGAAGCATAATTCCATTCATCCATCCAGAAGAGACTGGCATACCATGCAAATAAAGCGCATAAAGTTGAACTCAAAATAAGTAAAGGCCGTACCAGTTTTTCTTTTTGTCTGTTATTTAGAAATGCAGAGAGGATATCGATTTTTATATGGTTGCTTTGCTCTGATACTAATGCAGCACCCATAAATGTAATAAATAAAACAAGGTGTCGAGAAATAATTTCCAGTTGTGAGAAGCCTGTGTCGAAAAAATTTCGTGCAATAATCTGGGTGACAGTGATTAATAATAAAAGCAGTAAGCTGCTGGCTGCTGTGAATTTTTCAATATTAATCAGCGCGTGTTTTAGTTTAAATATTGCTTTTAGCAGCATAAAATATCTGAGTTAATTATTTTGTTTTAGAGATCTAAATTCTTCAAGCATTTTTGTTGTGCGATCAAAATAACTGGAAGGAATGTAATTAGATCTGGAAAGTAAAGCGGCAGCTTTGTCTCTTATATCGAGCATTTCCTGTTTTTCGCTTTCATTCCAGTCCCACATAAACTCTATACCGCTTTTCTTTAGTAGCTCAATGCTTTTGTCATTGTCTCGTCGTGAAATCATATTGATTTTATCGCCGGTTTCTTTTCCGGTTTTTTTAAGCAGTTTTTTTAAGTCATCGGGAAGTTTGTTAAAAAAACGTTTGCTAACAACAAGGCTACCAATTGCATTGGTGGCGGGTAAAGATGAAGCGTAATTTAATTTAGTATGCCACTGCATTGCCAGTGCGCCGAAAGGAGAATTAAATACGGTATCTATACTGCCATGTTTTGCAGAGAGCTGAGTGTATACGTCCATAATAGATAAAGGAATGGGTGCGATGCCGGCAACTTCTGATAATGCTTCCCCTAGTGGGTCGCCCTGCCATATCCACAGGCGGCGTTTTCTTAGCTCGTCTAATGAGCCTATAGGTTTTTTAGAGAAAAAATGGATAAAGCCAACTTCAGGCCAGCCTAATAATTCAAAACCTTTTTTTCTAAAGCCTTTTTCAATCTCTGGCATAAGCTGTTTGCGTACATAATCAGATTCATCTGTGTTTTTAAATAAAAAAGGCATTTCAAGTACACGAGCCGGTGAGAATATGCGGCCTATGCCATAACCAGTAAAAAATGCCCCCTGTAGCTGGCGGCTACGAATTTTTCTTAATATATCGGGTTCATCACCCATAACACCACCGGGGTACATTTTAAACTTTAAACGCCCATGGCTTTTTTTATAAATGTCATCAGCCCAGGCATCAACTTCTTTCATCCATGCAGTATCAGCGGGTATTAAAGTGGCAAACTTAAGTGTGTATTGTTCTTTTGCCTGTGCTGTTGAAATTTGGGGAATTGAAATAAATAAACAAATAAATAAACGGATAAAGATGTGTTTTAAAACCATTGTTCTTCCATTTTAAGTAATTGGCTGGCTTTTTGTTTTGCGATCATATTTATGAGTGCCTGCTCTGGATACAGGTCTTCAGGGGCTTTAATTATGTTATTAAGTCTTTTATTAAATAATGCCTGATTTAAGCGTTGGCGTTCTAAATATTGTGCTTCGAGAAGATCAACAATAAGTAATTTGTTTTTGTTAAATTCACGTGCTTTATTAAAGTACTTTTCAGACAGGCTAAAGTTTCCACCGAGCATGGGCGATCGTCCTCCATAATAAACACCAAAGAAAATATTGGGGCCGCTCATAAAGAAATGCTCATCCAGTTCAATAACTCGCTGCATTAACATGACAGCTTTTGGTAGTTGTGCGATGCTGGTTGCATTATCTCGATTTAGATCCACCCATTTAGCCAGACATGAGGCCGTCCAGAATAGTATGGGAACATTATCTTTATCCAGCTCATTAATTTTTGTCTGTAGTTGTTCCAGTGTGCCATCAAAAACTTTTTCACTAATGCCATAGTTCTTTAAAATGGCTTTGCCATGAGTAAATCCGCGATAATAAAATTTTGATGCGCGTTGTTTATTTTGATCTTCTATAAAACCAAAGGCATAACCATAATATGCCTGTGCCATATAGGCTCGTATTGTTTCATTTTCAGGATCATTAATTAGCATGCCTTCCATCAGTTCTATATTGGCAGGAAAAGCGCCTTTGGCCAGTTCAAGGTCTGTTTCTTTATTCAATGCTACTATGCCACCATCAATCATCGGCATAGACATGCGAACAGTCATTTGAGCCATTGAGCAGGCATTAAGAGTGATAAGTGAAAGGCAGAGAGTAATTAGTTTTATATGTTTTATCATTATTATATTTACCCGGTGAATTCCCTGCGCTTATATTACAGTGATTAATTGCAGGATAGCAAAAATTAAAGCAGCAGAGCCTCAGAAACTGGCATATTGTTGATTTTAAATTAATAGAAATACTTTATAAATAATCATTCATGGCCTTTTTGTGATGAACTAAAAAATAATAATAAAAGAGATGCAAATGGTAAGTCATTGATTATTAAAGTATAAAATTTAGCATGGAAAGATTCTTTAGCCTGATTACCTTTGGTATAATCCGCTTTTCTAAAAAACGCACATATAGAAATTTAGTATGCCGACAGAAAACAGTTTGTTATCGATTATTGAGTTAGGCGGTTACCCTGATTTTGCATCTTTGTATAAGACAAAAGGGTTTAAAACTGAGTCCATTGATAGTATGCGAAAAGCCATTAAGTGGTTGAAAAAAAACAGGCCGTTAGTGATTGTGGCTGAGTTTAATTTTCAGATCGATTTTCGTGATAGAAGCAGTAACCTTGATTCATTAATGGCGGTTGTTCAGCGAATGCCTATGACCAAAGTGATTGTTTTTTATGATAAAGACCAGCAACATAAACTGGATGAGTTTTTAGACGTGTATAAGGTATTTGAAACAATTGTTTTTCCTGTTGATGAAAATAAATTATTGGCGGCTATTGATCGTGTATTACAGGAGGCTGCATGAGTTCTATTTTTAGTGATATGCCGGGGGCAAAAGAAAGACATCTAAAACGAAAATTCCATAATCCATTATTTGGTGAGCAGGCAATAAGTCCGCTGGATATACAGGAAGCACAGCAAAAAGATGCTGAAGAAGTAGTGCAATTTATGAATGCGTTCAGAGATCTGGTGCAACAGGCCGTTGAGCTGGATCCAAATGCAGAAGCTGATGTCGTTTTAAAACTTAAAGAGCAGCTTGATAAAAGTTATGAGCAATGCTCTGGTCTGGCGGGTGACCAGGCTGAAATAAAAGAAATGTTAAAGCGGTTGTTAAAAGCAATCATGCAATCAATGTGGAAGGGTATTGGCAATGATACCCAGGCGCATTCCAAATTAGAAATGGAAGAGCAGGCCAGAGAATCACATTTTTTGTTATTAGAGTATCCGCTAATAGCCGATTTATTAAGCCCAGATACAGGTATTGCCGAAGATGAGTTAGTGCCCACACTGTTGAGTGAGTCATCTGATGCGGTAAAAGTGGCTATGCAGATATTTGCACCAGAACAGCAGGTGTTATTGTGTAAATCAGCGCATGAGTTAATTGATAAAATTGATTCGTCTGATGATGTTGTTAAACTTGCAAAACTAAGACTGAATGATATGGAATCAATGCTGCAACCAGTTAGTCAAATTCAGAATTAATTATATATTCCATAATTTTAGCGGGTTGATTAGAAGGCCGTTTTTCGTGTAAAAAGCACGTCTCAAATAGCGAAGTAATGTTTATGACTAATAAAGATAGTGGTATAAGACCAGAAACAGGTGTGCTGGAAAACTCGACAGAGGAAGAGGCCAGAGCTTTTTTGCAGGAACATCTGCTTAAGCTTGAAGAAAAATTAAAGCAGTTACCAGCCGACTGTAACCCCTATGATCGTGCACGATTACGGCTTGATAAAGCTAATGCTTTATTAGGTGTGGAACGCAAAGAAGAAGCATGGAATGAGGCCAGAGAAACCTTTGATATATTTGTAGAGCTGGAGCGTTGGTCTGATGCGGTTGAGTCATGCGATATTTTATATCAGACAGATCAGCCAGCTTCCATTGCTGCACTTATTCATGGTGTCTGGTTGTCCATTACATTCCCAATAGATCCAGAGCACTCCATCGTGTTGTTAACATATATCGTTGATGAAACACCTGCTGATTCAGATGGTGGTGCAGTCGCTGCGGCAACGGCTCATTATATTGTTGGTTTGCGTGCTGATGATGAGCACCATGATAGCTTAAGTTTTTTAACAACCAATTTATTTGCCAAAGTAGCTCAACGCCATGGTGATGTTAAGTCACAGGAAGCTTTAGATTTCTGGATAGAAAAAATGGAGCTTAATGACCCTGCGATATTCCTGCCTAGAATGGCTAAAGTGCTAGATGCCATTGTTGATAAAGATTCTTGGTGGTTTGATCGTGATGAATTAAGAGTAAAGATTCCTGATAATTAGATAGTTAAAAAGCCCGTGCTGTTATTTGTATGAGCTTTTTTAATCAGCAAGCCGACGTAGTTCTTTGTCTGATCATCTTAAACGATCACTAAGTTCTCGACCCAGGCGCATTAATAATGTGATAGCAGTTTCAGGTGACTGTTCTGTTAATTATTGAAAATCCTTATTGGCAATATTTTTGCGGCTATGAACAGCTGCAACATAAGCTGCCGTTACACCCCCAACGTTAGTTAAATGGCGTAATCGAGTAGACAATAAACTGGAAAGTTTGCTCGAAGAAGTGCTCAATTTTGCCATCGAAACAAAAGCACTTAAGCGCCACGCTTTAAAACATGTAAATGTGGGCCCCACCGTATACGAAAAAGCCATCGCCTTTCCAACCGATGTTCGGCTCTATCATAAAATGCGCATCACCCTGGTGTGCGAAGCGCACAAACGCGGAATACATTTACGTCAAAGCTTTAAAAAAGTCGGCAAAAGAAAGTACACTCAATCATGTTACCCAATTAACGGGCACAACACCCGAGCGTGCATATTGTGACATGGGTTATCGAGGGTATGGCATAACGG
>CAZFUY010000041.1:0-24434 GCA_964522445.1 uncultured Thiotrichaceae bacterium
GGCAGATTTTTACGGTGCTATGGATGGTGCCAGCAAGTTTGTTCGCGGTGATGCCGTTGCCGGTATTTTAATTCTAATTATTAATATTGTGGGTGGTCTGACCATTGGTCTGGCACAACATGATATGGCATTAGCCGATGCGGTTCGTAACTATACCCTGTTAACTATTGGTGATGGTCTGGTTGCACAGATTCCATCATTACTCCTGTCCAGTGCCACTGCCATAATTATTACTCGTGATTCAGGCAAACATGATCTGGGTGTGCAGGTGTTTGAGCAATTGTTCAAAAATACACAGGTACTCTGGGTTACGGCTGGCATTATTGGTGCGATGGGGGCTATTCCCGGCATGCCTAATTTTGCTTTTCTTTCACTGGCAGGTGCATTAGCTGTTAGCGCACATCTTATTGATAAAAAAGCGGAAGATATAGAAGTTCGTGAGCGGGTTGAAGTAGAAGCAGAACCACCCAAACCTGTTGAAACAAAAGATCTTTCATGGGATGACGTACAGCCCGTTGATCTTATTGGTCTGGAAGTAGGTTATGGATTAATTCCTATGGTTGATCGTAATCAGGATGGTCAGTTATTAAACCGTATTAAAGGTGTGCGCAAAAAACTTTCACAGGAGTTAGGTTTTCTTATTCATGCCGTGCATATTCGCGATAATTTAGATTTAAATCCGAATGCCTATCGTATTACTTTATTAGGTGTGCCGGTAGGAGAAAGTGAGATACACCCTGATCGTGAATTAGCGATTAATCCTGGCCAGGTTTATGGTGAATTGCAGGGCATAAAAGGAAAAGATCCAGCCTTTGGTTTAGAGGCTGTGTGGATTGATCCGGGGCAACGAGATCATGCACAAACTTTAGGTTATACCGTTGTTGATGCCACCACTGTGGTTGCAACACATTTAAGTCAGTTGCTACATGACAATGCGCATGAATTAATTGGCCATGAAGAAGTGCAGCAGCTGCTGGATAACTTAGCTAAACAATCGCCCAAGCTGGTCGAAGATCTTGTACCTAAATTAATGCCATTAAGTGTTGTTGTTAAAGTAATGCAAAACTTATTGAGCGAAGGTGTGCCTATTCGTGACGTGCGTACCATTGCAGAGCATTTGGCAGAGCAGGGCGCTCGCACACAGGATCCTGTTGAGTTAACCGCAGCGATTCGTATTGCATTAGGTCGTTCTATTGTTCAGAAAATAAATGGTCTGGAACATGAGCTGCCTGTTATTACTTTAGATCCTGCGCTTGAACAAATACTCATGCAGTCTGCACAAAATTCTCCACAGGGTTCTTTAAGTATTGAACCTGGTTTAGCTGATCGCTTATTTAAATCACTTGAAGTGACGACTAAGAAGCAGGAAATGTCGGGTCAGCCTGCGATTCTAGTTGTTGCTCCTCCGCTTAGACTATGGTTGGCGCAACTGGTTAGACATTCGATTTCAGGCTTAAGTGTTCTGTCTTATAGCGAAATTCCTGATAACAAAAATATTAAAGTTGTAGCTGCCGTTGGTGCAAATTGAGGTTATAAAAAATGAAAGTAAAACGTTTTGTAGCAGATGATATGCGTAAGGCTTTACGTGATGTTAAAGAAGAACTGGGTGCGGATGCTGTTATTTTATCCAACCGTAAAGTGGGTGATAAAGTTGAAATACTTGCGGTGATGGATTATGACGAAGAGATGATGAATGATGCGATAGGTGAAGTAAAAAACCAGCGCAAACCAGATAGCGCCGCCGCTTATTTTGAGCAGGCAGCGGCTGAGCGTATTCAGGATGATCAGGTTTCCTTAAGTCACATGCAGAAAACTAAAATAGATCAACAAAATACGCCGCCGGTTAAACAGCAACAAATGACACAGGAAAAAATTTCAGAGCCAGAAAGTTCTCAGCCACAACCTCAATCTGCACAATATGTAGATCATCAGGCTTCAGGTTTGCATCAGTCACTTAATAAAAGCGATCACGGTATTATAGAAATGCGTGATGAATTAAAATCATTACGCGCCATGATTGAAAACCAGCAGGCGATGAGTGAGTGGAATAATCTTGCACAAAAACATCCATTGCGTATTAGTCTGTACAAACGTTTAACTCAAATGGGTTTAAGCCAGGAAGTATGTAAATATCTGGCAAAAGGCCTTGATGATTTAAATGATATTGAACAGGCTATGCAGGCAGCATTAAAACAGTTAGTGCATCAATTACCTATTGCCGATGATGATATTGTAAATCAGGGTGGTGTTTATGCCATGGTTGGGCCAACAGGTGTAGGGAAAACAACAACCATTGCAAAACTGGCGGCGCGTTTTGCCATGCGCCATGGCCAGCGTCATGTGGCATTAATTAGCACAGATAATTATCGTATTGGTGCTCATGAGCAGTTAATGACCTATGGACGTTTACTGGGTGTGCCTGTGCATACGGCTAATAATGAACAGGAATTACAGCAGCTATTGCATAAACTGTATGATAAAAAATTAATCCTTATTGATACCGCGGGTATGAGTCAACGAGATGTGCGTATGAGTGAGCAATTTGCGCATCTGGGAAATAATTCGTCTATTATAAAATCTTATCTGGTGTTAGCGGCTAATGCACAACTGGCAACTCTGGATGAAGCGATTAAGTCATTTAAAAAGGCCAATCTGGCGGGCTGTATTTTAACCAAGCTGGATGAAGCCGTGAGTCTGGGTGGTGTACTTAGCGCGATGATTAAACATCATTTACCTGCTGCATATATCAGTAATGGTCAAAGAGTGCCGGAAGATCTGCAACCGGCACGGGCACGTGAGTTAATTAATGAAAGTATTAATAATATGAAGCAATATCGTGAACCCAGTGATGATGAATTTATGGCGGCTTCATTTAGTACGGATATTAGTCACGCTCGGTTGTAAATGATTTTCGGTGTCGGAGTCAAATTTCCGCAATAAGCGCAGGTGTCGGAGTCAAAGTTGACTGCTAATATAATAGTCAGGTCTGGCATAAAAATAAGCAGCTTTGACTCCGACACCTGAGCCGACCCTGAAGCTAAAGATGCAAGAAGAAAGATAAAAAAGCAAACTATACTTAAAAGGTAAATGATGACCGATCAGGCAGCAGGCTTAAGACGAATGGCAAAACAGAAACCAGTTCAGGTAATTGCAGTAGCAAGTGGTAAAGGTGGCGTGGGTAAAACCAATGTTTCTGTTAACCTGTCGCTTGCTCTGGTTGAATCTGGAAAAGATGTCTTACTGTTAGATGCAGACCTGGGATTGGCCAATGTCGATTTATTGCTGGGACTGCATTCTGAATACAACTTATCTCATGTTATTACTGGTGAACGTACACTTGAAGAAGTGATTGTTGAAGGCCCAGAAGGTTTAAAAATTATTCCGGCGGCTTCTGGCACACAAATGATGTCTGAATTATCACCCAGCCAGCATGCGGGAGTGATACGTGCTTTTAGTGAATTGAGTACGCCAATTGATGTGCTAATGGTGGATGCAGCAGCGGGCATATCAGACAGTGTTATTAGTTTTACCAAGGCATCCAATGAAGTCATAGTGGTTGTCTGTGATGAGCCCACCTCATTGACGGATGCTTATGCCTTGATGAAAGTGCTCAACACAGATCACGGTGTGCAGCGATTTAATATTCTGGCTAATAGTGTTCGCAGTCCCAAAGAAGGTTTGAATTTATTTGCTAAACTCAGCAGAGTGACGGATCATTATCTGGATGTGACTTTGGATTATATGGGCGCAGTGCCTTACGATGAATATTTGATTAAAGCAGTGAAAAAACAACGTGCAGTTATGCAATCTTATCCCCAGAGTCCAGCGTCTCTGGCTTTTCGTAAACTGGCAAAAAAAGTGAAGAGCTGGCCTATGCCTGATCAGGCATCCGGTCATCTGGAGTTTTTTGTTGAGCGACTTATTCAATATAGTGCGGCAGGTTAAACAGGAACTTTATGTATTCAGGTTGTGCCATGTATGCTGACGTAGATAAAACCCAGCAAGACCAACGTGTTGTGCAGCACCTTGCACTGGTAAAACGTATCGCTTATCACATGATTGGTCGCTTGCCATCTGTTATTCAGGTGGATGATTTAATTCAGGCGGGTATGCTGGGCTTAATTGAGGCCTCCAAACATTATGATCCATCGCAGGGAGCGAGTTTTGAAACCTATGCAGGCATTCGCATACGTGGTTCTATTTTAGATGAAGTGCGTCATGCAGACTGGTCACCAAGATCACTGCACCGGAAAATGCGTCAGGTTAGTGAAGCCATACGTGAAATTGAAAATGCAACAGGGCGAGATGCAAAAGATACTGAAGTTGCTCAAAAGTTAGCCATAAGTCTTGATGATTATTATGTCATTATGCGAGACAGTGCCAGCTCCCGAGTTTTTAGTCTTAATCAGGCTGAAGATGATGGCCTGGCTCTTAATTTAAGTTCACCAGAAAAAGATCCCTTCGCTGTTTTGCATAAAGAAGATTTCCAGCTCTCACTGGCTCAATGTGTAGAACAGTTACCAGAGCGAGAAAAGATGGTCATGTCTCTGTACTACAACGACGAATTAAATCTAAAAGAAATCGGTCAGGTACTGGATATCAGTGAATCCCGTGTTTGCCAGATTCATGGGCAGGCTCTTTCCAGAATACGTGCAAAATTATCTGACTGGACCGGAAGTTAATTTCTGTAAGAGCAGTTTTAGCTGTGACAGTATTTAGCTCAATGATTCTCCCGGCTGAAGTCTCTCCTGCAATACATAATCCAGCAACGCTTATTATTTATAAAATAAATTGGTGATTTATTAGAGCTTTCACTGGAAATTATACAAATGTCTGCCAGACTCACTATTAAATAAGTATTAACAAGCAAAGACTGAGGGCAGCACCTTGGATAAAAATATGAAAATCCTTATCGTAGATGATTTCTCTACTATGAGGCGAATAATTAAAAATCTAATGCGCGATTTGGGGTTCAATAACACAGAAGAAGCAGATGATGGAAATACAGGTTGGCCTATGTTGCAAACAGGTAAATTTGATTTTCTGATTACTGACTGGAATATGCCCGGCATGACGGGAATAGATTTGTTGCGGAATGTACGTGCAGATGAAAATCTAAAAACACTTCCTGTATTACTGGTAACAGCAGAAGCCAAGAAGGAACAAATTGTTTTAGCCGCACAGGAAGGTGTAAATGGTTATATCGTAAAACCTTTTACTGCCCAGACACTAAAAGAAAAAATCGATAAGATTTTTGAACGCATAGAAGGTTAGGGGCAGTATAGAGTATGGGCGATGATAATCAGATAGATAAAAAAGCACTGCTGGAAAAAGCCAAAGCACTTGTTTCAGCCTTGGAGCAGGGTGATGTAACGGATGATGCTATAGCCGCTTCATTAGATGACATCATGACCTTGCGTGAGACTTCTTTATTCCATGAGCTGGGTAAAATGACTCGTGATATTCATGATTCCATTATGAATTTCCGCATGGATTCCCGTATTGCTGATCTTGCAAGTACTGATATCCCTGATGCTAAAGACCGTCTTGAATATGTTATTGAGATGACAGAAAAGTCAGCTAATACAGTATTAAGCGTGGTTGAAAAAGGCTCACCTGTTGCAGAAAAATTAATAGATCAGTCAAAATACTTAACAGAACAGTGGGGCAAATTTCGTCGTCGAGAAATGGGTGGTGATGAACTCCGCAGCATGGGGCAGGATGTAGAAGTATTTTTTAGTGAAACTGAAAGTATGATGACAGAATTACTGTCTGGCTTTACAGAAGTAATGATGGCACAGGGGTTTCAGGATTTAACAGGGCAGATTATTCGTAAAGTCATCACACTTGTTGATGAAATTGAAGGCAATCTTGTTGAATTAATACGTATTCAGGGCGAGAGTATTGAGCAGGATAAAAGTGCCACTAAAGATAAAGAAAAAGATGAACTAGCTGGTCCACAGATACCGGGCAAAGAAGCAGATGATGTGATGCAGGGTCAGGATGATGTGGATGATTTATTAGCCAGTTTAGGCTTCTAGAGGTGTAAAACTATCCAGCTTACTTCCCTCTTTTATGACTCCTGTCTGAGTTGAAAGCATATGGAAGCAAGCTGAATATTTACATAAACATACTGAGTAATACTTAAGGGTTATTATTTATGGCAATTGATCTTGATGATGAAATTCTTCAAGACTTTCTGGTTGAAGCAGGGGAAATTCTTGAGCTATTAAGTGAGCAACTTATAGAGCTTGAGCAATCGCCTGAGGATGCTGATTTACTTAATGCAGTTTTCAGGGGATTTCATACAGTTAAAGGGGGTGCAGGCTTCCTTGCTCTGGATGCAATGGTTGATATCTGCCATGTATGTGAAGATGTATTTAATGTGTTACGCCAGGGTGAGCGTGATGTAACCCCTGCGTTAATGGATGCAGTATTGCAGGGGCTTGATACTGTTCAAACAATGTTTGCCGATATTCAGTCTGCTGAAGATCCAATAGCAGCAACTCCCGAGCTTATAGAAACTTTAAAAATATTTGCAGTACCAGGCAATGCTGAGCCAGAAGAAGCTGCACCTGCTGAGACAGCAGAAGAGGTTGAAGAAACATCGATCGAAGAAACATCGGCAGCTGATGAAACAGATAATGAATTTGATGCCTTACTGAATGCAATGGATGATGAGTCTGAAAAAGCACCTGCTGAAGTGGCAGCTAGTTCAGCAGATAGTGATGATATTACGGATGATGAATTTGAATCACTGCTGGATGATCTCCATGGCAAAGGCAAGCATGGTGGTGGAAAACCTGCTGTAGAAGAGGAAAAAGAAAAAGCGGCTGCCGCATCTGGTGGCGGTGATGAATTAATTACAGATGATGAATTTGATGCCTTGCTGGATAATCTACATGGCAAAGGTAAAGGGCCTGCTGCAAAATCTTCAGAGGCCAGTGATAAGCCTGCGGATAAACCCAAAGAAGCAGCAGGATCTGCATCGGGCAGTGATGAAGTGATTACAGATGATGAATTTGATGCCTTACTGGATGATCTTCATGGCAAAGGCAAGGGGCCAGCAGCTAAAGCTGATGCAGGTAAATCGGTAGCTAAACCAGAACCTGCAGCTAAAAAAGAAGAGCCAGCAAAATCCACGGCTAAAGTTAAAAAACCAGCGGCTAAACCGGCTGCCAAAGCATCACCTGCTAAACCGGCAGCAGAAACCTCTGTTCGTGTTGATACGGAACGTTTAGATGAAATTATGAACCTTGTTGGTGAGCTGGTACTGGTTCGTAATCGTCTGCAAACATTGCGTACAGATATGAATGAGGGCCCTGTAACTCAGGCCATTACTAATCTGAGTATGGTTACATCGGACCTGCAAACGTCGGTTATGAAGACACGTATGCAGCCAATTAAAAAAGTATTTGGTCGATTCCCCCGAGTTGTGCGTGACTTATCTCGTCAAATTAATAAAGAAATCAAGCTTGAAATGATGGGCGAGGAAACGGATCTGGATAAAAATCTGGTTGAAGCACTGGCTGATCCATTGGTGCATCTGGTTCGTAATGCGGTTGATCATGGTATTGAATTGCCGGATGAGCGTGAGAAAAAAGGAAAAGATAGAGTCGGCACAGTAAGCCTCTCTGCATTGCAGGAAGGGGATCATATTTTGTTAGCCATTGAAGATGATGGTGCAGGTATGGATCCAGAAATATTAAGAGGCAAAGCGGTAGAAAAAGGTTTAATGGATGAAGAAACCGCGGCACGCATGGATGATAAAGAGTGCTTTAATCTAATTTTTATGGCGGGTTTTTCAACCAAAGATGAAATTTCAGATATATCTGGCCGTGGCGTTGGCATGGATGTTGTGAAGACCCGTATTGCCCAGCTGAATGGTACGCTGGATATAGACTCAACTTTAGGTAAAGGTAGTTTATTAACTATTAAAGTACCTTTAACTTTGGCTATCTTACCTACGCTAATGATTGCTCTGGGTGAGAGAACATTTGCGTTACCTCTTTCCAGTGTAAATGAAATTTTTGAACTGGAAACACGTAAAACCAATATTGTTGATGGTCAGTTAATGGTTATGGTGCGTGAAAAAGCAGTACCCATATTTTATTTATCCAGATGGCTAATGAGGCCTGGCGAAACTGCCAAATATGGTGATGGCGAAGGTCAGGTTATTATTGTGCAGGTAGGTAACCGTCTGGTTGGGCTGGTAACCGATCAGGTGATTGGTCAGGAAGAAGTTGTTATTAAGCCATTGGGTGTGATGTTGCAGGGGCTACCGGGTCTTGCGGGTTCAACAATTACAGGTGATGGTGGCATTGCATTAATTCTTGATATTCAAAGTTTATTAAAAGCGAATGCTAGAAAAGGTTTTTAACCTTTAGAAAGTTATCTGCTTAAGTCGAGTTGTATTTTCCTACAGGTTAAGCAAGCCTCATTGGAAAGGGATATTTATCCTGTAGAAGCAACTTCCATAAGTTATAGATCCATAATTAATAATTTAGAGATTACTGAATGACAATACGTGTCCTTGTTGTTGATGATTCAGGATTTTTCAGGCGTAGGCTTACTGAAATTCTGAACTCAGATCCACAAATAGAAGTGGTTGATGCGGCTGTAGATGGAAAGGATGCAGTTAGTAAAGTAATGACATGCAGACCTGATGTCATTACCATGGATATAGAAATGCCAGTAATGAATGGCATTGATGCAACCCGTGAGATCATGAAGGTGAAGCCTACGCCTATTTTGATGTTCTCGTCATTAACCTATGATGGCGCTAAGGCAACACTGGATGCGCTGGAAGCGGGTGCAACTGATTTTCTGCCAAAGCGATTTGATGATATTTCTAATGACAGGGATGAAGCGAGAAAAATTCTTTGTGCGCGTATAAAAACACTGGTAGCTGGTAATGCTCCTGTTACGCCAGCAAGGCCAGTAACTGCCGCCTTGAGGCAGCCTGCTGCCAGACCGCAGATAAAAACTACGGCACCTGTATCAACCAGCAGAACGTCAAAACGATTTAATGCTCAGGACTATGATATTTTAGCTATAGGTACTTCCACGGGTGGTCCTGTTGCCTTGCAGGAAGTACTTATTCAATTGCCTGCGAATTTCCCTTTGCCCATTTTACTTGTGCAGCACATGCCTGCGAAGTTTACAGAAGCCTTTGCAGCCAGACTAAATCAATTATGTAAAATTGAAGTTAAAGAAGCAAAAGATGGGGATGCTCTGCAGCCTGGTGTTGCTTTATTAGCACCCGGTGGCATGCAAATGCTGGCTGAAAAGCGGGCGGGGCGTTTAGTGGTAAAAGTAAAAGAAGAAACAGATCCCCAACAAAATTATAAACCCTGTGTTGATGTTACTTTTGAATCTTTAGCTAATTTTGCGGGTGGCCGAGTAATTGCTGTGATATTGACAGGTATGGGGGCAGATGGGCGAGAAGGCTGTAATAAATTAAAATTACGAGGCTCAACTATCTGGGCGCAGGATGAAGCCACCAGCACAATTTATGGCATGCCCGCAGCAGTTGCCAATATAGCAGAACAAATTTTACCCTTAACAGAAATAGGCAAGAAACTTGCTTTGAATTCCTAGTATGGATATTTTAAGCGTAACCGGCATCATTTTGGCACTTGTCGCCATAGTGGGTGGTAATCTGCTCGATGGTGGTCATACCAGTCAATTATTTCAACTTACCGCTTTTCTAATTGTGGCGGGCGGCACCATGGGTGCTGTTATGATTCAAACATCTTTTCCTGTATTTTTACGTGCCATGTATATGTCGCGTTGGGTCTTTGTAACGCCAGAAATAGATTTTGAAACAACAGTGGAAAAACTGGTGAACTGGAGTCAGATGTCACGGCGAGAAGGCTTGCTCGCACTGGAAAATGCATCTGAAGAAGAAGAACATTTATTCTCACGAAAAGGTTTGCAATTATTAGTTGATGGCAATGAACCTGAAAGTATTCGCAGTGTGCTTGAGACAGAAATTAATGTTATGGAAACAAATGAGTTAGAGGCGGCTCGGGTTTATGCAGCAATGGGGGGCTATAGCCCTACAATTGGAATTCTGGGTGCTGTTATGGGATTGATTCATGTAATGAATAATCTGGCAGATCCAGCTAAATTAGGCGCGGGTATAGCAACGGCTTTTGTTGCAACTATTTATGGTGTGGGTTTGGCAAATTTATTTTTATTACCTATGGCTGGAAAAATAAAATCTATAGTTCAAAAACGCGTAATGCAATACGAAATGCTAATGGAAGGTATTGTAAGTATTGCTGAAGGTGAAAATCCCAGAAATATTGAATCTAAATTACAATGTTATTTGAAGTAGGAGTGATTAGTTACACGTTATAAATTGTAAGTTATAAATCACATTCAAAAAATAAAAAACTTACAACTTATAACTTGTTGCTTATAACTAGAAAAATGTCACGTAATAGTCGCAGAGGTATAAAACATGATGAAGAAGATACTGATCGCTGGTTGGTATCTTATGCTGATTTTATAACCCTGTTATTTGCTTTTTTTGTTGTTATGTATTCTATTTCCTCAGTTAATCTTGGTAAATATCGTGTGCTGTCAGATTCAATGACAACAGCTTTTAGTAAAGTGGCAGGTGAGCCTGTTTTGCTTGGAACACAGCTCGGTATTTCTGTGCAACGTGCGCCAATATCAATTGGAGTCAAAGGGCAGGTTGGCTTAAAAGCAATGAGAGAGACAGCGGCTGCCATTGAAGATAGTATGAAGAGATGGATTAAACAGGGGCAGATTGCAGTACGTGGAAATGAAAAATGGTTAGAAGTTGAAATTAATTCCAGCATTTTATTTGCCAGTGGTCGAGCGCAATTATCGACACAGGCCAATAAAATTCTTGCTGAAATATCAGGAGTGTTTAAACGCACAAATAATCCTATTTATGTGTCTGGATACACAGATGACGTGCCAATTAATACACTTCAATATCCCTCTAACTGGGAGTTATCTTCGGCGCGTGCAGCAAGTGTTGTTCGTGTTATGGCTCAATCAGGTATTAATCCTGCACGTTTAGGTGCAATTGGTTTTGCTGAGTTCAGATCAATCAATAAAAATGACTCTGTCGAAAATAGGCAAAAAAATCGGCGTGTTATTATTAGAATGCTGGCAGGTGAAGATATATTTAGTGAAGCAACACCCTTTGCTGATACAAAGACAGAAATGGAAAATAGAAAATTAGAAACAGAAAAAATAGAGCCGGATATTAATATAGCACCAGTTTTACAGATAAATAAATTACAGGCAGGTGAGCCAGCCCGAGGTTTGCAATGAAAGTCTGGGCAGTTGCTAACCAAAAAGGTGGTGTAGGAAAAACAACAACCGCTATTTCTCTTGCAGGTGTCATGCAAAAACGTGGTAAAAGAATTTTACTTATTGATCTTGATCCACATGGTTCATTAACCAGTTATTTTGGTTTAGATCCTGATGATATTGAAGACAGTGGTTATGATTTATTTCATCAAACAAAGAATATAAAATCAGTTATTCAAAAAACACGATTTACAAATCTATCATTTGTTCCAGCATCTTCTGCATTAGCAACGCTTGATCGTCAGCTGGGTGCAAAAGGTGGAATGGGACTGGTTATAAAAAAAGCAGTTGATCAGCTAAAGCCTGACTATGATTTTGCATTAATTGATTGTCCACCGATGTTGGGTTTATTAATGGTGAATGCGTTGGCTGCCTGTGAGCGTTTATTGATACCTGTGCAAACTGAATTTCTTGCTTTAAAAGGTCTAGAACGCATGGTGCATACATTATCCATGATTCAAAAAGCTCGGAAGCAGAGCATGAATTTTACAATAGTGCCTACTTTTTTTGATCGTCGCTTAAAAGCATCCATTGAAACATTGCGTACACTTCGCAGTGATTATAAAGATAATATCTGGGACGGTGTTATTCCTGTTGATACACAATTTCGAGAAGCCAGTCAGAAAGGTATTCCACTAACAATTGCTCGTCCGAGTTGTCGAGGCAGTCGGCACTATTCAGACTTACTGGATTATATGTTGCAGCTGGATGTGAAGCCAGTAACTGAGCTGGTAAATGCAGGTGTCAGGTCATGAGTGATCAGCAAAAAGCCATTCATGAGTATTTGCAGGCATTACTACAGGATGTTGGTGATGAGGCTACACAGCCAAAATTTGATGAGACTGAACCTTCTATACAAATTAAAAATTCTGCTCTTGAGGCGCTGGTAGCAGAAGTTCCTGAAGTAATTGTTGAAACTAAAATAGCGACAGAAAATAAAACTGATGTTGTAGAAGCTGAAATTATAGAAGACGTTATTACTGAAACAAAAGTTGAAGTTGAAGAGCAAGTTGCAGTGGAGCAAACTGTTCAAAATGAAGAAGGGATACCCATCTGGGCCGAACAGGCTTTTCAGTGTTTACTCTTTAAAGTTTCTGGTTTAACACTGGCAGTACCGTTGGTGAAATTAAACAGTGTTATTCCCTGGAGTGAAAAGTTAGTTGAAACGCCTAACCAGACAGACTGGTATCTGGGGCTGGTTAATCACCTGGGTAATAATGTCAAAGTTATAGATACGGCATTGATGGTACTGCCAGAAAACCGTCGCGCTGATATTGAATCAGACCCAGCAGATCGCTTCAGTCATATTCTGCTGGTTGATAATGGTCATTGGGGTTTGGCCTGTGACACTATTGGTGATGTGATCTGGTTAAATGCAGATGAAATTAAATGGCGTAAAAATAAAACACAGCGTGCATGGCTTGCTGGAACAGCCCTGGAGCACTTATGTGCGATTATGGATACCGAGGTGTTTGCAGATATGTTGAATAAAAAAACAGGTGCATAAATCTAATTTTTCTTAGCCTTTATCGCTGGCATTTAGCAGCTTCTCAACTAAAATCATTTAATGTAATGATATAAAATATATAACCAGTTGGGCTGGCATATAACCTGCATTAAAATAATTAAACGGAGCTCTTGATATGAGTGAACAAGATAGCGATGAGAATGGTCATCGACAGTGTGTTACTTTTCGGTTAGACGATGAAACATACGGCATCAATGTGATGCTGGTTCAGGAAGTCTTAAGAATTACTGAGATTGCACCTGTACCCGGTGCTCCGAGTTATGTAATTGGCATTATCAACCTGCGAGGCAATGTAGTTACCGTTATCGATACTCGAATGCGGTTTGGCCTGAGCACAAAGGAAATGGATGATGCCACACGCATTGTTATCATTGAGACAGAAGCTCAAACAGTGGGCATTATTGTTGATAGTGTTGCTGAAGTAGTTGATATTTATGCTGAAGAAATTGAAACTGCTCCAAATGTTGGTAACGATGAAACTGCACGTTATATAGAGGGTGTAGTCAGCCGTGATGATGTTTTATTGATCTTAATTGATCTCAATAAATTATTATCTGAAGATGAATGGGCTGACATGGCAGGATTCTAAAGATTCCAGACCGTACATTCTCGATGAAAAATACGGGAGTAAAAAATGAATGTACTGGTTCTTTTAATTTCAACAATATTATTTGCAGCATCCCTGTCTATCTGGATGTGGACTCGTAAACGCCTTGAAATCTTTGAGCAACAAATTCAACAACAGCAGAAACCTGAACAGGTATTTGATGAGATTACAGCGCTTAATGCTGGGTCTATAGGTTTAGGTGGCAGGGTTCTAAAATTAGAAAAAGAGCTGCAGCTACTCGCCGCACATCTTGATGAAATTCATTCACAAGTTCAGAGCAATACACCTTATGCCCATGCTATTAATCTTGCGCAGAAAGGTTCAACACCTGAAGATATAATGGAATTGTGTGATATTAGCCGCAATGAAGCTGAGCTATTGCTTATGATGCATAGAAAAAATCAGGCTGCATAATTCTGAAAATTGCTTTAACTGTTTATGAGTTAGATGCTCTTTTATTAGGATAAGTTTCAGGACTCATTAACATATCCATTGCATCATTATTTGAAATAGGATGGCTGAATAAAAACCCCTGCATATTTTTGCAGCGCCATTCAATTAGCTGTTGAAGCTGTGTCTCTGTCTCCACACCTTCTGAAACAATATTTAAGTTCATGCCTTTAGCCATAGCAATAATAGCTTTTATAATTGATGAGTCCTGCTTGCTGTTATGCATATCATTAATAAATGAACGATCAATTTTTAAAGTATCAATTGGCAGTCTCTTTAGATAATTTAGAGAGGAGTAGCCAGTGCCGAAATCATCTATGGCAATTTTTACACCATAATTGCTTAATTCTTTTAATTTATGAATTGTGTTTTCAATATCTTTCATTAAAATATTTTCAGTGATCTCAATTTCCAGCATGTTACCGGGAATATCGTTTTTCTTCAGGTTTTCTATTATTGTTCCAATAATATTATCCTGTTCTAATTGACAGGCTGAAAGATTGACTGCAATTCTTATATCAAGCAGGCCAACATCTCTCCATCGTTTTAATTCTTTACAGGCTGTCTTTAGTATCCAGTCACCAATAGGTTGAATTAGTCCGGTTTCTTCTGCTAAAGAAATAAATTCGGCAGGGGAGATTATGCCCTGTTCTGGATGCTGCCAACGGATCAATGCTTCCATTGCATATATTTCATTTGTTTCAATGTTGATTTGTGGTTGGTAATAAAGTTTAAACTGGTCGTTTTGTAGTGCGCGCCTAAGATCATTCTCTAAAGATAAATGTTTTGAGTAAGTCTCATGCATATTGTCGTTATAGAATTGATAATTATCTTTGCCATTGTCTTTTACATGGTACATGGCTATATCGGCATGCTTAATTAATGTTTCCATTGTTAAACCGTTGTCTGGATAATGCGCGATACCAATACTGGCGCTGACAAAAAGCTCGTGGTCATTTATATGGAATGGGTGTTTAAGTGTAGAAATGATTTTGTGTGCGATCTGTTCTGAATCATGCTTGCTATGTATCTCTGGTAACAGAAGTGTGAACTCATCACCGCCTATTCTGGCAAGCGTGTCATCTTCACGAAGACATCCTTTAAGGCGGTTGCTTACAGCCTGTAATAATTGGTCGCCTATTATATGGCCCAGTGTGTCATTAACAACTTTAAAACGATCCAGATCCAGGAACATAATAGCGAGTTTGGTTCTGTTTCGTTTTGTGTGCAGGATTGCCTGATTAAGTCTATCCTGTAATAGCGTTCTATTCGGTAAGCGAGTTAGCATGTCGTGGTATGCCTGAAAACGAATTATTTCCTCGGCTTCTATACGGTCAGTGATATCTCTTGCAACACCATAAGTGCCGGCAAATTGATTACGTTCTGGCTTTTCCTTGTTATAAATACCTAAAGCATTTATTTCAATGGGAACTGAACGGGTCTCAAAATGTCGAGTTACTTCATTGTTTTTGCATTTCAGTCTTAATTCTATGCTTGTGTTTGAACGAGCATCAATACGTCGTTCATTAAATTTATTTTTGGCTTTTTCGTGATCTTCTTCATGAACTATATCAATATAATGTTTGCCGATAATTTCATTCTTTTTGTAACCTAACAATGATTCAATTCGATTATTTACAAAAGTAAAACGCCCTTTTGCATCAAGCATGTAAACAATGTCAGGTGATTTGTTTACAATGTAGCGATGTAGTTTTTCAGATTCTTTTAGTCTTTCCTGAATTGTAAGATTATCATATTCAAGCTGACGATTTTTTATTGCATTATCAACAGAGTTAAGAAGATTTTCTATAGCATAAGGTTTTCTAATAAAATCATATGCCCCATGTTTAAGAGCGTTTTTAGCTGCTTCAAAAGAAGTTTCGCCGCTAACAACAATAACTGTTGTACTTATGTTGTTTTTTTTGATGAAGTCCATGACTTCATCGCCAGATACTTCATTCATGTTTAAGTCAAGAAGCAAAATACCGTATTTTCCTGACGTTATTTTTTTTATGGCCTCTTCACCCGAATTGGCTGTGTCGACATCGTATCCGTTTTGAGTCATTAATACAGAGAGGCTACGAAGATGTAGCTCTTCGTCGTCAACAAGGAGTATCTTTTTCTTGAATGCTTGATGGATGCTAGTTTTTTTCATAATAATATCTTATATTCTACTGCGTATGATTTGATTATTTAATGAGGCTTTTTATATTTTGGAAGTTGTATATTAAATACAGTTCCTGCGCTGCTTGTTCTGCAGCTTATGTAACCTCTAGTTCCATCAATTAGATTTTTAATAATGCTTAGTCCTAAACCTGAGTGTCCTTTTTCTTTTGTTGTTTTTACTGGCTGATATAAATTATTCAGTATTTCCTGAGGTATGCCGGGACCATTGTCTTTTATTTCAACTTCAATGTAAGGCTTTCCGTTAGCATTGATATTTCTGCTTGTTATTATTATTTCTCCATTTTCTTTTATTGCTTCCACTGAGTTTTTAATCAGGTTTGTGATGATCTGTTTTATGGTGTCTCTTTCAACATGAACCATGTCGATGTTTTTGTTTAATTCAAGTGTGTTTTTAATGTTATGAGTCATAAAGAGAGATGACTCAAAAATATTAATTATATCTCTAATCGTTTTGTTGATATCAAGAGCTTTTATATTGCTGGATGTGTTTTCTATT
Organism: uncultured Thiotrichaceae bacterium; assembly: GCA_964522445.1. GTDB lineage: Bacteria > Pseudomonadota > Gammaproteobacteria > SZUA-229 > SZUA-229 > CAZFUY01. Next base: position 16,624 of record CAZFUY010000041.1, read on the forward strand.
TCAAAATCATCTGCACAACGAAGGATAATGTTGCCTACACGGTCAATCTCTTCTTTTATTATTTTAATATCACTTTGGGCAGGGTCTTTTTCTCCAAGACGATTTCCCAAAACCTGTAAATAATTTCTTATTATGCTGAGAGGGTTGTTTGTTTCATGGATGATTTCATGTGCTTTGTTTTTAAAAATAAGTTTTGTTTTATCTACTGCCTTGTTGGCAATAGTTGATTGTAGGTAAGATTTATCCAGAATAGCACTAGTATCACTGGCAAAAATATTAAGTAAGTTAGTATTGCAAATTAGCTCTTTGTACTTGTTTTTTTCAAGACCAATAACAATAACGGCCATATGTGAATTGGCATTGCCAACAGGGATGCAAACAATGCCTTCCATTTTAAGTGAGCGTATAAGTTGTTGATCAACTATGGCGAGGCTTTCTTCTTCTGCAATTGAAAAACTATCAGTGATGTTTCTTTCTACTAAAGCTTTGCTAAGTATACTTTTTGACTGTAGATTGATTCTTAAATCATTTACCAGAGTATTATCTTCTTCAGGTTTTGAGCTATTTGTGAATAGTTGGTCGCTGTTTTTATCATAAGTAAAAAACAGACTGGTTTGTATGCCGAACAAAATCATCAGGCTTTTCTGTATGGATGTATAAACTGAGGACTCGTCTTCTGTCTGTTGTGGTAATTGACTGCCACGAATCAGAGCAATGTCTCTGACTTCCTGAGCTAATAGAACCTGTTTTTTTTCATCTTCAACTGAATTGGTTTTGCCAATGTCTATATCCATTGAGCGAGAAATTTCACGTACTTTGCTTTCAGAGTTTTCAATTATTCTGTTTACAATCGATTCTGATAAATCAAATAACTTCATAGCACTTTCAAATTTTAATGTGCCTTGTTGTTCCGTTTGTTCTGAAGCCAGGATATTGGACAGATTAATAATCTTTACCAGTAGATGCGCATCCTGAATATCGTCTATGCTGGCATGATGATACCTGACAGCATCATTGATGGTTTCATGGATGCCCCATTTATCAAGTAGCATAGCTCCGAGATCATCATGTGTAATATTGAATTTTTCTTTTTCCAGCTGCAATAATTTGTTGGCAAGATCTTTACTGTGTATTGATTTGCTGTATTCAAAATCGGCCTTGTTTTCCAGTACCAGCATGCCTATGTCATGCAATAATCCCGCGATATAAGCTTCTTCTATATATTTGTAATTAGTAAGTTTTGCTAATTCTTTAGCAATAATTGCGCAGCTCAGGGAGTGTTTCCAGAAGTGTTTAAGAAACTGGCTTTTTTCATTACTGTATCGAGAAAAGAACTGTTTGACTGAAGCGGTAATGGCAATGGATTTTATAGTATCCAGTCCCAGAAACATGAGTATGTGTTTTAGGGATTCCAGATGCCTTGCGTGACCGTATACAGGGGAGTTAGCTACAGAAATTATTTTAGTGGATAAAGCGGCATCTTTGCTGATGATATTGGAGACGGTATCAAAGCATATATCGTCATCACGGCATGCTCTGAGTAGTTTAATTAGAATATGCGGCAACGACGGAAGTTTATTTACTTCCGGATCTTCAAGTGACTTGATCACAAAATCCCGCATCTCGTTAATATTATTGCATTTTTTTATATTGTCAAATAATCTTATTTATGTAACTAAAGTCACACAACTATTAATTTCAGGCATTGAAATCTAATTTGTAAAAATACTTCTCTATTTATAACATATATATTGGTGTCTATGGTATTAGATGTTATTCTGATATTGCCCGACAGGTGGTTCATTCATTTATATAGCGGGCTGTAAGCGATTGATACCTATCAACAAACTAAGCCAATAAACATTATTACAGCTATTGATAATAGCATGTGTTGGCATAAAACTTTTTAAATTACATTAATTATATAAAAATAAATTGAAGCATAAAACAGCACAAATTTTAGCAATTGCCAGTGGAAAAGGGGGGGTAGGTAAAACTAGCCTGGCCGTTAACACGGGTATTATGCTGTCAAAAATGGGTTATAGAGTGTGCCTGTTTGATGCGGATATTAATCTTGCTAATATTAATATTATGCTTAAGGTAATGCCTGAATATACGCTTGAGCATGTATTAAGTGGCGAGAAAAATATACATGATATTGTAATTAATAAGTCAGGGATCAGTTTGGTGCCAGGTGCTTCTGGTATTACAAACTTTAACAATCTTGAATCAACAGAGCAGCACAGATTAATTCAGGCTGTTGGTATTCTTGAAAGGGAATATGATTATCTGCTGGTGGATACTTCGGCTGGTATTCATGACAATGTATTATCATTTATAGAATTAGCTCATCAGACTTTACTGGTGATTTCGCCTGAGCCAACATCACTCACCGATGCTTTTTCATTGATACGTGTGTTACATAAAAAAGGTTATAGAAAGCGTTTCAATGTTGTTGTTAACTCAACCACTTCAGAGCTTATTGCGCGTAAAACCTATAAGCGTTTTTCAATGGCTGTAGCAAAATATATTGGCTGCAAAGTTGCATACCTGGGTTTTGTTGTAAAAGATGAGCAATTAGCTGAGGCGATATGTTTACAAAGCCCCGTTGTTATTAGTCAGCCCTCTGCTTTATCTAGCCGTTGTTTTAGTCGGATTTCTCAGACTATTAGTAAGATGACAGCACATCAGCCTGATGATAAGGCTTTGAGCCTGTTCTGGAAAAAAGAACTATCGAGTCAGGTTCCAGATTTTCATTATCAACCAAGTACAGAAAGCAACAGGCATCAATACTTTGCGGCAAATATGCTGACTAAACGGCAGATGATTTTTGATCACAAACACTCCATACTGGATTTTATTGATGATCCCGATATGAGTATGGATGAAGTAAAAGACATCATGACATTATTTATTGATGCGTATGTCAGACGTTTTGATGCCTATCCTGTTGATGCAGTAAAAACATTGAATCACTCTTTAGAACTAAACCAGATTCCACAGAAAGATATTGATAATTTATTAAACTCATTGCAGCTATTTTATAAAAGTGATTCTGATAGCACAGATAAAGTATCATTGGAGCAGAACTCATCTTCACCCGTTAATGGTTTTGAAGAACAGCAGCAGTCGTTTCTATTTGATGTGATTTACACTTTGCACCAGTCACTGGATTTAAAAGAGGATAAAAACTCTCAGATTAGTAATTTGCTTATTACACTTAGTCGTCTCTATCAGGGTAAAAGTAAAGATCCAGAGTCTCTTAAAAATCAGGCTCAGAATATTGATTCCAGTGAAGAGGAAGACAGTGAGCAGTTAAAAGAACTAACTAAATTATTGCAGCAGAAATATTTAACGGATCAGAAAGAAGCACAGGGGGTAAAATTAAACAACACCCATGCAGAAGTTAAAAAAGAAAACGGCTCTGGAAAAAATGAACTGCTGGATAGTATCCGTTATGCATCGTTAATTGAATAGAAATAAAGTGCGCCAGTTGGCTGAATTAGTTATTCTTACTCGTGAATATATCGTGCAAAGGTCTCTATTAGATTAAAATGGCTAAGGTGTTAAAACAGTAATGTTTTATAGTTGTCTTCACTAAAACCAATAGTGTATTTCCCATCTATATCCAGTACTGGGCGTTTTATAATGCTGGGATTATCAAGCATTATTTGAATGGCTGATTTCTGGTTAATATTTTCTTTTATATTATTATCCAGTTTACGCCATGTTGTTCCTCGTCTGTTAAGCAGAACTTCCCAGCCAAGTTGTTTAATCCATTTCTTTAATTCTTTTTCAGGCACACCCTGTTTTTTATAATCGTAAAATTGATAATCAACACAATTATCTTTAAGATATTTGCGCGCTTTTTTTATGGTGTCGAACCATCAGGGTTCAGAACTTAAAATATGGACATTATGTCAAATCACTAAACCCCTAACAATTTCAATCATTTAATCGTCTTTTAGTATGAATGACGAGTGTCGCATAATTATCCAACTATATGGACATTTTAATGCCTAAAATGTCCATATTTTGAGTGTCAGTTGAGTTTGAAAGCATATTACTGTTCATTAGGTAGATTTCAGAGACTTATTTAAAAATTGCAGCATATTGCTCAGGTTTGAAACCGACTTCGATATGATTGCCTATTCTAAGAACTGGTCGTTTGATGATACTGGGAGTTTCCAGCATCAGTTCTATTGCGATGTTTTTGTTAATGCTGGCTTTAGTTTCTGGCGATACTTTTCGCCACATCATGCCTCGACGATTTAATAGAATTTCCCAGCCTGCAGTAGATATCCAGTCACGTAGTGTGTCTTCATCGATGCCTGCTTTTTTATAGTCGTGAAATTCGTATTCGATACCATGTTCTGCTAACCATGCACGAGCCTTTTTAATTGTATCGCAATTAGATATTCCAAAAATATAGATAGTAGGTGACTTCATAAAATACTCGTTGGGCTATATATGTGGTTGTCGATTATGCAGGGTATCAACTTAAATAATAAGTACTTAACAGCAAAGTAGTTTTACAGCTTGTCGATTACCCAATTTCCCCTTATTCTCTCACAATACACCTTTGTTGAGTGCAAAAATGACTGATGAAATCCTCACCCTAAAAGAGGTTGCTGAGTACCTGAAACTAGCTGAAAAGACGGCCTACCGCCTTGCGGCAGAGGGTAAGTTGCCAGGTTTCAAGGTAGGTGGTAGCTGGCGATTTAAGCGTGAAGATATTGAAAAATGGATTGAAATGAGTAAAGGTGTGCATAACAAATGATCACACAATATCAGGCTCAATATTACGCTCATGAACTGATCAAACGTAATTCTGCTGACAGTTTAGAAAAACTGACTAGCACTCTAATGGATGCGCAGGTTGACCTCAATCCACATCAGGTTGAAGCCGCGTTATTTGCTTTCAAATCCCCATTATCAACAGGTGCAATTCTGGCTGATGAAGTTGGTTTGGGTAAAACCATTGAAGCTGGACTGGTTATTTCCCAAAAATGGGCTGAAGGCAAAAAACGAATACTCATAATAACCCCGTCTAGTTTACGTAAGCAGTGGAATCAGGAACTGTTAGAAAAATTCTTTCTTCCATCTACTCTATTAGAAGCAAGAACTTACAATGCAGCAAAGAAAGCAGGAAAGCAGAATCCTTTTGAACAAGATGAGTTAGTTATTTGCTCAATAAATTTTGCTGCAAATAAAGAAGAGGATCTCATGTTGGTGCCTTGGGATCTAGTGGTTATAGATGAGGCACATCGCCTTCGTAATGTTTATAAACCATCAAATAAAATAGCAAAAAAAATTAAAGCGGCATTAATTAGTTCTCCAAAAATACTTTTAACTGCAACACCATTGCAAAATTCATTGATGGAATTGTATGGTTTAGTGAGCTTTATCGATGAATACACTTTTGGTGATGTGAAAAGTTTTAGAGCTCAATATGCAAGAGTAACTACAGAAGCAGTATATGCAGAACTTAAAGCCAGGCTGAAATCAATATGCCATAGGACTCTTAGGCGACAAGTTTTAGAATATATAAAATATACCAACCGTATACCTATCACCCAGGAATTTATTCCATCTCAGGATGAGCAGGATCTATACGATATGGTGTCAAGCTACCTGCAGCGAGATGATTTGCAAGCTCTACCGAGTAGCCAAAGAAAATTAATGACGCTGGTGTTACGCAAGTTATTAGCCTCATCCACATTTGCTATTGCAGGTGCGCTTGATTCATTGGTTCGTAAGTTGCAAAAGATGCTAAAAACAAATAGCAAACTTGAACGATATTTTGATGAGTTTCCAGAAGAAGATAATGACGAGCAGGATTTATTAAGGGAGCTTCGTGATGAATACGGATTGGATGAAGATGAGCTTTTACCTGAGCTTCTCACAAAAGATGATATTGAGGCCATTGAAGTTGAAATACAAGATCTCTTGGTCTTTAGAAATTTGGCAACCTCTATAAAGGAAAACGCAAAAGGACTGGCACTGCTAGATTCATTAAAAATAGGTTTCGAGAAAGCGAATGTATTAGGCGCTTTAAATAAAGTCATTATATTTACAGAATCGCGTAGAACACAAGACTACCTTGTAGAGTTGTTAGAAAAAAATGGCTATTCCGACAAAATAGTTTTGTTTAATGGTTCAAATTCAGATCTACAGTCACGTCAAATATATGCTGATTGGAAACAAGTAAATAAAAATACTGATCGGTGTAGCGGATCAAGAACAGCTGATATGCGTTCGGCATTAATTGATGATTTTAAAAATCGCGCTCAAATTATGATTGCGACTGAAGCTGCTGCTGAAGGTGTCAATCTCCAGTTTTGTTCTTTCTTAGTGAACTATGATTTGCCGTGGAATCCGCAGAGAATCGAACAGCGTATTGGTCGCTGTCATCGATATGGACAAAAACATGATGTTGTAGTGATTAATTTTTTAAACAAAAAAAATGCGGCTGATCAGCGAGTATATGAACTTTTATCAGAGAAGTTTTCTTTATTTGATGGCGTTTTTGGAGCCAGTGATGAAGTTTTAGGAACGATAGAAAGCGGAGTTGATCTTGAGCAACGTATTATGGGGATTTATCAAAATTGTCGAAGTTCAGAAGAAATAAATACACAGTTTGATTTATTACAAGAAGAGATGGAAGAGCAGATTAGTGTAGCTATGGATGCTACTCGTCAGAAATTATTGGAAAATTTTGATGCAGAAGTTCATGATAAATTAAAAATAAATTTGCAACAGAGTAAGAATTATTTAAATAAATACGAACAGATGTTATATAAAATTACACAATGCTCTCTGCAAGAACATGCCGATTTTGATGATCAAAGCAGTGATTTTGAATTAAAAAACAACCCATATCAAAACACCGTAAAAGGTAAAGGCATACCTCTTGGGAAATATCGAATGGGAACGCCAGAAAATCGGCCTATAGAAGATGCACATATTTATCGCCCCGGTCATGCGCTGGCGCAATGTTTAATAAAATCGATATGTGACATACAGCTACCCACCGTCAATATTGTTTTTGATTACAGTAACCATCCTCAAAATGTAGCCGCCATAGAGGGATTGGTCGGCAAAAAAGGCGTCTTGAGTTTGTACAAACTAACTATTGACAGTGCTGAATCTGAAGATCATTTGTTGCTAATTGGGATGAAGGATGATGGGCTTGAGTTGACACAGGAACAGGCTGAACGACTATTTTCTTTACCTGCGAGTATCACTGACTCTTCATTAAGCTTAGCAAGTGATATTGAAAATGTGCTCGCACAAAAATATGAACAACATAAAACAGGCGTATTAGATGAAATCAGCACAAGAAACGCTTCTTTTTTTGAAGAACAAATTACTAAGCTGGATACCTGGGCAGATGATTTAAAAGAATCTATAGAATATTCAATTAAAGAACTGGATAAAGAAATACGCCAGGTGCGTAAAGATGCAAAATTAGCTCCGACACTAGAAGAAAAGCTAGCACTGCAGAAAAAACAGAAGAAGCTGGAAGCGCAGAGAAATAAAGGTCGACGAGAATTGTTTGATAAGCAGGATGAAGTTGATGCAAGACGTGAGGGGATGATATTGTCGATAGAAGAGCGGCTGACTAAAAATATCGTAGAAAACAGGTTATTTGCCATACACTGGGAAGTCGTATAGTTAAGTTATTAATATGCCGAGTTCTCTTGCTTCTGCACAGAAGCATAGGAATGAGAGCATTATTCCCCAGTTTAAAAAGGTGATTACAAATAAACTATAAGTGTATTTGTACTAAATATATTAAATTCACGCTA
>CAZFUY010000042.1:0-24010 GCA_964522445.1 uncultured Thiotrichaceae bacterium
CTACTCGCTCATCCACGGGGGTTGTGGCGGAGTAGTCAAAGTAAATGGGTAGTTTTAAATCGCTCACGTTAAACTCTTCTCAGCTAATTATATTCATTAAAACATCCATGAATTTATTTACATCTTCAGCCTTATTATCCTTGCCAAAGCTTACTCTAATCGTATTCCGAGCAACCTGTTCAGATATACCCATCGCCATTAATACATGACTGGGCTCTGTTTTGCTGCTATGACAGGCCGAACCACTTGATACCGCAATACCCTGTCTATCCAGCTGCATTAACAAAGCTTCTCCATCAAAACCTTCAACAGAAAATAATACCGTATTAGGCAGACGTTCAACATCTGTACCAAATAGCGTAATTGCAGCTACTTTACTGAGCGCCTCTATAAGCGCATCCCGCATAGTGGTTAATTGCTGGCTTCGTTGCTCAAGTTTTAAAACAGCCAGTTCTGCCGCCATGCCAAAACCAGCAATACCTGCAATATTTTCAGTACCACTGCGTAAACCTCTTTCCTGTCCACCACCCTGAAGTAAAGGCTCCAGCTCTATTGCTCTGTCTGCAATTAGCGCGCCAACTCCCTGTGGGCCATATAATTTATGTGATGACAGAGTCATTAAATTTACGCCCAGTAGCGAAAAATCAACGACCATTTTGCCTGCTGCCTGCGATGCATCGGTATGAAAAACAATGCCTTTTTTGTTTGTGATACCAGCCCAGCGCCCCACATCCTGTATGACACCTGTTTCATTATTGGCCAGCATAACTGAAACCATTTTGGTATCTTCATGCAGAACGTCTAAAAAATCCGCTTCTGTAATCAGGCCACTTGAATTCACGCCGATCAAATTCAGTTTCCAGCCTGCTTTTACTTCTTTATTAACAACTTCAAGCAATGATGAATGCTCAATAGCACCAGACGCTATTCGTCCCGGTGTTTTACAGGCTAATACGCCTTTTATAGCCAGATTATTTGCTTCTGTTCCACCAGAGGTAAAAATAACCTGCCCCGGCTGAGCATTTACCAGCCTGGCCACTTGCGTTCTGGCCAGTTCCAGAGCATCTCGCGTTAACCGACCAAAACGATGCACGCTGGATGGATTACCGTAAATGCCCTGTAGATAAGGCATCATGGTTTCTAATACAGTCGGATCTAATGCTGTTGTAGCATTATTGTCCAGATACAAAGCCATTAAGTTTACGCCTTAAGCTATTGACTCAACAGCGACCTCATTTACTGGAATATCTTTTTTCTTCTTATCCTGACGTTCCGCAACAGATGCTATTCCCTTCTGCTTCATAAGCTCTGCCAGTGAAATACCGTTTAGAAAACGGTGTATTTCCTCACTTAACTCATGCCATAAATCATGGGTTAAACATTGATGTTCATTAGTACAACCGCCATCTGCGGCTTTAGAACCACCACAATTTGTCGCTTCATAACTTTCATCAACCGCGACAATAATCTCAGCCATGGTGATTTCTTCGGAGTCTCGACTTAATGAATAACCGCCACCAGGACCACGGGTACTAACAACAATATTATTACGCCTTAAACGAGCGAATAATTGTTCCAGATATGACAAAGAAATTCCCTGACGTTCGGATATATCCGCTAGTGATACAGGGCCTTCATCCTTATGAAAGGACAGGTCTAATACAGCAGTTACCGCATAGCGGCCTTTAGTGGTCAGTTTCATGACAAATCTCTCGTGAATTTGAGCGCAGTATACTCAATTCCGACCATTTTAGTCAAGTATTATAACAACACCAAAATGGGTAAGTTTAAGAGAATTTTCTGTAGATCAGGAAGCCTGCCCCAACATTAATGCTGGCAGTTTCAATGGCTCGAAATAGTCAAAAGCTGACTTCCAAATAATTTCACTTGAACCAGTAGAAAGCAGCAGGCCATTATTTTACCTGGGGAAAGACCGCCGTTTTTTAGCGCTCTGTTCCCGTTGTGAGTCCACGTAAAGCAAGCGAAGTGACTTACTTTGCACAAATTCTTTGCATGGTCTCACAACGGGACGGAGCGCAAACAGCGCGGTCCATCCCCAGGCAAATCAGGTTTATAATTTCCAGACCTTAAAGTTCAGCAAAAGGAACAAATAGACAAACTAAACCCGCTTAATTCTTCTCCGAATCAGATTCTTCTTTATGATCTGCTTCAGTATGAATTTCCAGATCACCAATCTTGGGCATCTGTATATCTTCCAGCTCTGAGTCCAGCGCCTTTAACGCCTTGCACATTTTCTCCATTTTTTCATCCATGACATGAATATGATCCAGCATGCAGTTAATGGCTGTAGCAACAGGATCAGGCGCATCTTCTGCAACGCCATAAGCATCAAAGCCCATTTTTTTGGCTGTTTTTGCTCTCTGTGCCTGTTTATCATCCTGTTTTTTCTCAATCACCCTGCCGGGCACACCGACTACCGTAGCGTTATCTGGTACATCTTTGGTAACCACGGCGTTAGAACCCACACGAGCATCATTACCAATAATAATGGGGCCTAGCACTTTTGCACCTGCACCAATCACAACATTATCGCCCAGTGTCGGGTGACGCTTACCTTTTTTCCAGGCTGTACCACCTAAAGTAACGCCATGATATATAGTTACATCATTGCCAATTTCAGCCGTTTCACCAATAACTATGCCTGTACCATGATCAATAAAAAAACGTCGACCAATAATCGCACCCGGATGAATTTCTATGCCTGTGTACCAACGCACCATATTAGCAATAATGCGCGCCAGCCATTTAAAATTAGATTTATATAACTTATGCGTCAGGCGATGAAAAATAACAGCATGGACACCTGGGTAGGTTGTAATAATTTCAAAAAAACTTCTGGCCGCAGGATCACGGTCAAAAATACTATTAACATCTTCACGAATATTTTTAAAAAAGGAGGTCACTTGTTAAGCCTGGTTAATATTGTTTATTAATTCTAACTGATATAGATACCGACTAACAATTCTTTAGAAAATTGCTTAATCGACGCACACCTTCTTCTAGCACTTCGACGGGTTGAGTATAGGCGAAACGAACATATTGCTCTGCCCTGTTCGCACCAAAATCAATACCCGGTGTTACAGCAACGCCTGCTTCTTCAAGTAATTGATAAACAAATTTATATGAATCATCACAAAATTTACTGCAATTAGCATAAAGATAGAATGCCCCCTGAGGTTGTGCTGTAATTTCAAAACCTGAAGATTGTAATGCAGGCATTAAATAGTCACGGCGTTTTTTAAATTCATCTCTGCGATTATTTAATAATGCTAAAGTCTCATCACTAAAAGCAGCTAATGCTGCATGCTGAGAAAGTGTGGGAGGTGCTAAAAAAATATTCTGCGCCAGACGATCAACAGCTTCTATATAATTTTCAGGCACAACCACCCAGCCTAAACGCCACCCTGTCATACCAAAATATTTGGAGAAACTATTTATTACAAAAGCATTTTGTGTAAGCTCTAATGTCGTATAATTTTCCGTTTCATAAACCAGACCCTGATAAATTTCATCAATCAGCATTGCTCCATTTTTTGATTCAACAATAGAAATCATTTTTTGCATATTGTCGCGAGACACCATTGTACCCGTAGGATTAGATGGACTTGCCACCATAGCCGCTATGGTTTTATCTGACCAATGCTGTTCAATATGCGCCGGTGTTAACTGGAAATCAGTTTCTGCATCAACGGGCACAGATAAACTTTCACCTTCTAATAAACGGACAAAATGACGATTGCAGGGATAACCGGGATCAGCTATTAAAACCTGTTCACCGGGATTAACCAGCACAGCAAGCACCAGATGCAATGCCCCTGATGCTCCCGGCGTAATAGCAACTCGTTCAGCTGCTATCTCAACTGAAAATTGTTTTTGATAATAATCTGCAACAGCCTGACGAAGCTCAGGCAAACCTAAAGCCGGTGTGTAATGTGTTTTCTGTTCTTCTAATGCCTTTTGACCCGCATCTATAATGGGCTGTGCTGTAGAAAAATCTGGCTCACCTATTTCCATATGCACAATGGATCGGCCTTTTGCTTCTAAAGCTTTAGCATGAGCAAGCAAATCCATAACATAAAATGGCTTAATTTGAGACATGCGGTTAGCTAGATGAAATTTTTTTGGCATTGATTTAACGATATCTTGTGTATGTATCCACAGGTGTCGGAGTCAAAGTTGACCACCTTTATATTAAGCCCTGCATATTAGCAGTCAACTTTGACTCCGACAGCCAAGCTCTCTATTATAGATTATTATTAAAATAACCTGCGACATGCTTAATATTGTGCCTATTAAAACTCTTCTATTATTTTTCTATTTATTTATATATACCACAACATCACAGGCATTCCCTGAACACAACCCTGTACCCGGTGGCATTGCCTTAATTCCTGTGCCATCAAAAAACACTAAAGATTTACCCAGAGCCTATTACAAAAACAAACAAATTGCGGTTATCTCTAAAAATAAAAATGTTTACGCCATGGCAGGTCTTTCACTCAGCACTAAAACAGGCCAACAACAGATTAAACTTATCTGGCCAGATGGACACAAAAAACAACTCACTTTTTCAGTTAAACCTAAAACCTATGAAGCTCAATATTTAACAATAAAAAATAAACGCAAAGTTAATCCCTATAAAAAAGATATGGATCGCATCATAAAAGAAAAATCAAAAAAGAATAAAGCGCGCAGCTACTGGTCAGATAGCAAAGTCAATGTGGATTTAATAATCCCTGTACAGGGTCGTATTAGCAGCACATTTGGTTTACGACGTTTCTTTAATGATCAGCCTCGACGACCTCATTCTGGGTTAGATATTGCTGCACCTGAAGGTACTCCCATAAAAGCAGTTGAATCTGGTGATGTTATCTTATCAGGTGATTTTTTCTTTAGTGGCAATATGGTTTATATAAATCACGGTCAGGGTATCATTAGCCTGTATGCTCATATGAATAGTATTGATGTAAAGACAGGCGATAAAATAATCAAAGGGCAGATTATCGGCACAGTGGGTGAAACAGGTCGAGTTACCGGCCCGCACCTACATCTCGCCATTATTGCTAATCAGACACTGGTTGATCCTGTACTATTACTGCCTGATCTTAAAGCATTAAAAAAATAGCATTTACCCGGTCTTTTTACTTTCCTGCATTTCCCTAAGTCACACGATTTGATCAACACTATGCAATAAAAACTTGCTTAAATGCTCAATTTATTGATAATTGTGCCCGTCCTTTATATAAGAGAAGCTTAATGGCAAAAGAAGAAGCATTACAAATGGATGGTACGGTAGTAGAAACCCTGCCAAATACCATGTTTAGAGTTGAGTTAGAAAACGGTCATATTGTGACTGCACATATTTCTGGCCGCATGCGCAAGCATTACATTCGAATTATGACGGGTGATCAGGTTACTGTAGAACTGACACCTTATGATCTTGAAAAAGGCCGTATTGTTTACCGCGCCAAATAAGATACAAATAATCAGCTACAAACAAAAAGGGTCGTGAAATTCACGACCCTTTTGTGTGGAGAAAAGAATTAGTCTGCTAATGATTTTTCAACTCTCCAACTTCTCTTTCTCAAGAATTTCGATTTCAAGATCATCACCTTCTTCATTCAGAGAGACTCTAACATCGCCACCTTTGGTTAAACGACCAAACAATAGCTCATCCGCCAATGCACGTTTTAAATGCTCCTGAATAACTCTGGCCATTGGACGTGCGCCCATCTTTGGATCATAACCTTTCTTCGCCAGCCATTTTCTTGCACCGTCTTCAACCATCATAATAACTTTCTTGTCTTCCAGCTGGTGTTCCAGTTCAATAATAAATTTATCAACCACATTAGTGATGGTGCGCTCATCCAGCGCTTTAAACTGAATAATGCCATCCAGACGGTTGCGAAATTCTGGTGTAAATAGTCGTTTGATTTCTTCCATACCATCGGTTTCATTATCCTGCTCGGTGAAACCCATGGTACGTCGGCTCATTAACTGAGCACCGGCATTTGTGGTCATAATAATAATGACATTGCGGAAGTCTGTTTTACGACCATTGGTATCTGTCAGCGTGCCATGATCCATCACCTGAAGTAGCAGGTTAAATACATCAGGATGTGCTTTTTCAATCTCATCAAACAACAACACTGAATGTGGATGTTTGGTAATTTCATCCGTTAACAAACCGCCCTGATCAAAACCAACATAGCCCGGAGGCGCACCAATTAAGCGAGAAACCGTATGCCGCTCCATATATTCAGACATATCAAAACGAATAAATTCAACGCCCAGCACCTTCGCCAATTGCAGGGTAACTTCTGTTTTGCCCACACCAGTAGGCCCTGCAAATAAGAACGAACCTACGGGTTTATCAGGTGTGCCCAGCCCGGAACGTGCCATTTTAATAGCATCCGACATGGTATCTATGGCTTCATCCTGGCCAAATACCACCAGTTTTAAGTTACGATCCAGCCGTTTCAAAACATCCACATCAGATGATGAAACGGTCTTAGGTGGAATACGCGCCATTTTGGCAACAATATTTTCAATATCATGCACATTGATGTTTTTCTGTTTGCCATCAGCATTGCTCATGCGACGATTAGCGCCCGCTTCATCAATAACATCAATAGCTTTATCCGGCAGAAAGCGATCCATAATGTAGCGTTCAGATAATTCTGCCGCTGATTTAAGCGCATTTAAGCTGTATTTCACATTATGATGATCTTCGTAATAGATTTTTAAACCCTTAAGAATATCGACAGTATCTGAAATACTTGGCTCTTCGATATCCACTTTCTGGAAGCGACGAGTCAATGCACGATCTTTTTCAAAGATACCCCGGAATTCCTGATAGGTTGTCGAGCCCATGCACTTCAATTCACCTGAAGCAAGCAAAGGCTTGATTAAATTCGATGCATCCATCACACCACCAGACGCAGAACCCGCTCCAATAATAGTGTGAATTTCATCAATAAATAAAATAGCGCCCGGATCTCTTTGCAGCTGTTTAAGAACACCTTTCAGTCGCTTCTCAAAATCACCACGATATTTTGTACCCGCAACCAGCGCACCTAAATCCAGAGAGTAAATAGTGCAACCTGACAGTACTTCAGGCACTTCATCATCAACAATCTTCTTCGCCAGACCTTCTGCAATTGCTGTTTTACCAACACCGGCCTCACCAACTAACAAAGGGTTATTTTTACGACGACGGCATAAAATTTGAATGGTTCTTTCAATCTCTGCATCACGGCCAATCAGTGGATCAATTTTATTTTGCAATGCCCGCATATTAAGGTTGGTTGCAAAATTTTCCAGCGGTTGCTTTTCAGTTTCTGGAGAAACACCATCACCCGATTCAATTTCAGGTTCTTCATTATCTTCAGACACTTTTGAGATGCCATGAGATACATAATTAACTATATCCAGGCGACTTACATCGAGCTGGTGCAGTAAATAAACAGCCTGTGATTCCTGTTCACCATAAATAGCAACCAGAACATTAGCACCTGTTACTTCTTTTTTGCCCGAAGATTGAACATGAAATACGGCTCGTTGAAGAACACGCTGAAAGCCCAGTGTAGGCTGAACCTCTCCATCAGTTGCATCATTAAAAATGGGGGTGTTTTCTTCAAGATATTCAGCTAATTCATTCTTGAGGCGCAATAGATCCGCACCACAGGCTTTAAGCACAGAGCTGGCACTGGAGTTATCCAGCAACGCAAGCAATAAATGCTCAACCGTGATGTATTCATGTCGTTTACTACGAGCTTCATTAAATGCAACATTCAGTGAAGCTTCTAACTCCTTACTCAACATAGGATTGCCTCATCAATATTCAGTATTACTAAACTTCTTCCATCGTACACAGCAACGGGTGCTGGTGCTGTCTGGAATAATTATTTACCTGTTCTACTTTGGTTTCCGCAATCTGGTAACTAAATTCACCACAAACCGCTTTGCCTTTAGTATGAACGGTGAGCATTATTTTTGTCGCCTGTTCCTGAGTCTTACCAAAAAAACCTGTCAGGATCTGAACAACAAACTCCATTGGAGTGTAGTCATCATTCATCAAAATAACTTTGTATTTCTTAGGTGGTTTGAGTTTTGGTTTTGCTTCCTCAACGGCCAATCCACCTTCATGATCATTATCGAATTGCTGATCACTCATGCCTTAATCTCTAGTGTAGTTCATGACTATTGTAATTTCTGACCATTTATCAGTGACATGCTGCACGTCACGTATTTGCTATAAATACAGGATTTTATCATTATACAATGGCTATAAACCATTCCCTGGATTCTATACATGGGGATAAATTGAAAGTTAACAAGAATCATTAATGAAATTGAAATATGAAAAGGAAGGGCAGCCCATTAAGGATGCCCCTGCTATTAATTATTAACCGCTTCCAGAGCTGCATTAAATATTGCGCTAGGACGCATAGCCTGAGCCATTTTCTCTACATCGGGATGATAGTAACCACCCATGTCAACTGCATGCCCCTGAGCCGCATTAAGCTCTTCAATAATTTTCGATTCATTACTGGATAGCTGATCTGCCAGTGTTGCAAACTGTGCCTGCAGGTCTTTATTCTCTGTTTGCTCAGCTAAAGCCTGCGCCCAATAAAGCGCCAGATAAAAATGACTGCCACGGTTATCTAATTCACCCACCTTGCGAGAAGGTGATTTGTTATTTTTCAGGAACTGACTATTTGCCAGATCAAGTGCCTTAGCTAAAACCCGTGCTTTTTCATTGCCTGTTTTAATGGCTAAATCTTCCAGAGAGACCGACAAAGCCAGAAATTCACCCAGAGAATCCCAGCGCAAATGCCCTTCTTCAACAAGCTGTTTAACATGCTTGGGAGCAGAACCACCCGCTCCTGTTTCAAAAAGACCACCACCAGCTAATAACGGTACAATAGATAACATTTTCGCACTCGTTCCCAGCTCAAGAATGGGGAACAAATCTGTTAAATAATCACGCAGCACATTACCTGTTACAGAGATTGTGTCTTTGCCTTCTTTGACACGTTGCAGGGTAAAACGAATCGCATCTTCAGGTGTCATGATTTGAATATCCAGTCCACTGGTATCATGATCTTTCAAATAGACATTTACTTTTTTAATAAGATTTGCGTCATGCGCTCTTTTATCATCCAGCCAGAAAATAGCCGGTTGCCCTGTCGCTTTTGCACGGTTTACGGCTAATTTAACCCAGTCCTGTATTGGCAAATCTTTGGTCTGACACATGCGCCAGATATCACCCTGTTCCACCTTATGCTCGATTAAGGACTGACCTTTTTCATCAATAACTCGCACGCTTCCATTGGCTGCAATTTCAAATGTTTTATCATGTGAGCCATATTCTTCCGCCTTTTGAGCCATCAATCCGACATTAGACACATTACCCATAGTGGTGACATCAAAAGCACCATTCTGTTTACAAAACTCTATTGTTTGCTGGTAAATACCCGCATAACAACGATCTGGAATCATCGCTTTAGTATCATGCAGCTTGCCATCTGCACCCCACATTTGTCCTGAAGATCGAATAGATGCAGGCATAGATGCATCAATAATCACATCACTGGGCACATGCAAATTGGTAATGCCATTATCTGAATCCACCATAGCAAGCTGAGGGCGTGTTTCATAAACCGCCTGTATATCCGCTTCAATTTCGGCTCTCTGATCATCGGCCAAAGTCTGAATTTTTGTATAAACATCACCCAGACCATTATTTGGATTAACGCCCAGCTTTTCAAAAACAGCCGCATGTTTTGTAAACACGTCTTTGTAATAAACGCTAACCGCATGACCAAACATAATGGGATCAGAGACTTTCATCATGGTAGCTTTAAGGTGCAGCGATAATAAAATACTGCTATTTTTTGCATCCTGCATCTGCACCTCAAAAAACTCGCACAGGGCACGTTTTCTCATCACTGTTGCATCGATAACCTCTCCCGCCAGAAGTGCTGTCTTTTCTTTTAAAACACTGACTGCACCATCATCCGCTACAAACTCAATTTTGACATCACCCGCATCTGCAATAACAACGGATTTTTCACTGGCGTAATAATCACCATCACTCATATGCGCAACATGCGTTTTTGAATCAGAACGCCATGCGCCCATAGAATGAGGATTATCTTTTGCATATTGTTTTACAGCAGTGGCCACTCGACGATCTGAATTACCTTCTCGTAACACAGGGTTTACTGCACTGCCCAATACTTTGGCATATTTTGCCTTAATATCTTTTTCAGCATCATTTTGAGGTTCGTCAGGATAGTCAGGTAGCGCATAGCCATGTGACTGTAGTTCTTTAATGGCCGCTTTTAACTGTGGAATAGAAGCGCTGATATTGGGCAGTTTAATAATATTGGCTTCAGGTGTTTTTGCCATAGCACCCAGCTCTGCTAATGCATCCACCTGTCTCTGATCGGCTTTAAGATTATCAGAGAAGTTGGCTATAATTCTTCCCGCAAGCGAAATATCTTTTGTTTCTATTTCTATGTCTGCTGCCTGTGCAAAGGCCTGCACAACAGGAAGAAATGAATAGGTTGCCAGTGCTGGCGCTTCATCGGTTTTTGTATAAATAATTTTGGGTGTTTGTGCTGTCATTGCATTTCCTGAATATTTGATGCGCCGCATTATAACCGCCCAGCCGGGGTAAAACACCATGTATCAATACCCGTAAATGAAAATCCTTACCGCAGAGGTTCAGGCAACACAGTGATTTAGAGTGATTTACTGATAACTAACCCACCTCATCCAGCACACGGCCTCTAAATTCAACGCCCTGATCTTTAGCAATTTTCTCACAGGCTTTTATGTCTACACCTTCAAGGCCATCAACGGCTGTCAGGCTAACTTCAAAACCCTGTTCTTTTGCCCTGCCTGTGAAATTAAGCATTGCTTCAAAAGAATGTTCTTTTCGAGGCAGACAGTGTTTTTCATAGGTCTCAGCATCCTGCGCATTGAGTGATATCGACATCACATCAACAATACCTTTTAATTCTGCTGTGATATCACGATTATGGTACTGACTACCTAAACCGTTGGTGTTAAGACGAATACGCGCACCTTTGGCTTTTAATTTATTACCAACTTCAATAATGGTTTCCAGACGAATAGTTGGCTCACCCAGACCGCAGAAAACGATTTCTTTATATTCACTTACATCACCTGCCGCTTCAATTAATTCATCGACAGTTGGTTCGCCTTTAAGATTGAGCTCAAAACCTTTTACATTCCAGTCGTTATCCATGCGCGGGCAGAAATGACAATATAAATTGCAGCGATTGCTCACATTAAGATAACGATTACCGTGCAGTGTATAACCATGAACTTTTTGTGGATCTATTTCAGACTGTTCTAACGGGGCTTTCAAATCTGTTTGTGTCATATATACCTTACTCTGTGTAATATTATTAGCGTTTAATCAATCCCCAAAACTCATTTATTCAGAATGAAAATATAAGTGCATGGAACAGTTACATCCAAAAAAACATCTAATTGATCTAAGTCATCACTTTAACACCGACATCATGCCAAGTTAACCGCCCCTGAATAATGAATTATCTCTGTTTTATGCCACTATCAGATTACGTCAACACATTCGGCCAGTATATGCTGAAAAAGCACGGTGAGCGGGTGCATAAAATAGCTATTAATGCCGGTTTTACCTGCCCAAATCGTGATGGTAGCAAAGGCATTGGCGGTTGCACATTCTGTAATAACAATTCATTTTCACCCAGCGAGAAACAACTCTCTATTCCAGATCAAATAGACGCAGGACGCAAAGTATTAATTAAGCGTACCGGCGCTAAACGTTATCTTGCTTATTTCCAGGCTTACACCAACACCTATGCCAAAGTTGAGTACCTGGCGGAACAATACGAACAGGCACTTGCTGAAAAAGATATTATTGGATTATCGATTGGTACTCGCCCCGACTGTGTACCAGATGAAGTTTTAGATTTGCTGAGTTATTACAAAGATCAGGGACATGAAGTTTATCTTGAACTGGGTTTACAGTCTGCACATGACGACTCATTAAAAAAAGTAAATCGAGGTCATGGTTTTGCCGAATATAAACAGGCTATTCACGCAGCCCATTTACGCGGCCTTCCTGTATGCACACATTTGATTTTAGGTTTGCCCGATGAAGATTATGATAAAATTGAACAAACTTTAAATAAAGTATTAGACCTTGGCGTTGAAGGATTAAAACTTCATCCATTGCATATTGTAAAAGGCACTCAACTGGCACGACAATGGAAACAGAATCAATACACGCCATTAGAAATGAAAGACTATATAACAACGGCTGTTAATTTGATTGAGCAAACACCTGAAGATATTATTTATCATCGCGTGACAGGAACCGCTCAAAAAGATATTTTATTAGCACCTGAATGGTGTTCACAAAAATGGAATGTTATTAACGGCATTGAAAATGAATTTGTAAAAAGAAACACCTTTCAGGGGAAACTTTGCTCTGAAAATATATTAACTCAACAAGCAGTATCTTAATTATGGAACTCGTCTGTCCCGCAGGTAATTTACCTTCACTAAAAGCTGCCGTCGATAATGGCGCTAATTCTGTTTATATTGGTTTTAAAGATGACACCAATGCACGTCATTTTGCTGGTTTGAATTTTACTGATAAAAAAATCGAACAGGGCATACAGTATGCACATGATAGAAATGTAAATGTTTTTTTAGCATTAAACACCTACCCTCAACCCGATGGCTGGACACGCTGGCAATCGGCAGTTGATCAGGCCGGTGATTTAGGCATAGATAGCATAATTATTGCTGACCTTGGTGTTATGGAATATGCACGCAATCGCTGGCCAGAAATGAATCTTCATTTATCTGTTCAGGGTTCAGCAACCAGTTATGAAGCCATTGAATTTTACCGCCGCCATTTTGGTATTAAGCGTGTGGTCTTACCTCGCGTACTATCTATAAAACAGGTAGAAAAAGTTATTCAAAATACCGATGTTGGTATTGAAATTTTTGGCTTTGGTAGTTTGTGCGTTATGGTTGAAGGTCGCTGTATTCTATCTTCATTCGTAACAGGTGATTCACCCAATACATTTGGTGCATGCTCTCCTGCTAAAGCTGTTGAATGGGTTGATAAACCCGGTGGCGGAATGGAAACCCGATTAAATGGTTTATTAGTTGACAGTTACGGTGCTGATGATAAAGCCGCTTACCCCACCATCTGCAAAGGACGATTTGATGTTGCCGGCAACACCTTTCATGCACTGGAAGAACCCACCAGTTTAAACACATTAGAATTACTACCCGATTTATTTAGAGCTGGCGTACAGGCTATAAAAATCGAAGGTCGCCAGCGCAGCCCTACTTATGTTGCGCAGGTCACAAGTGTCTGGCGACAGGCTATTGATACATGCAAAAATAATATTGATACTTACCAGACAAAATCTGACTGGATGAGTGCTCTGGATAAAGTTTCTGAGGGCGCAACAACAACTTTAGGTGCTTATCATCGTCCATGGACATGATATTTATACTGTCATCCCTGCATGCTTCTAGCAGGGATCTAACTAAATATTTAAAGTCACCAGATTCCTGCTAAAAGCATGCAGGAATGACAGTATAAAAATTAACGGGATAACAATAAACCAGTTACAAGTTTAAAGAAAATTCAAAGGCGTATTATGAAATTATCACTTGGACCAATTCTCTACTACTGGACCAAAGAACAGACCGAAGATTTTTATCTTCGTATGGCAGAAACACCTGTAGACATTATTTATTTAGGTGAAACTATTTGTGCCAAACGCAAACAACTGCGCACACAGGACTGGTTTGATATTGCTGAAAAACTAAAATCAGCGGGTAAAGAAGTTGTTATCTCAACGCTTGCATTAACCGAAGCTGATTCCGATATCAAAACCATGAAACGCATTTGTGAAAACAATGACTTTATGGTTGAAGCAAATGATATGGGCGCTGTTGGTTTGCTTGAAGGAAAACCATTTGTTACAGGCCATAGTGTTAATCTTTATAACCAGAACAGCATTAATTTACTTGCCAAATTAGGACTTAAACGCTGGGTTCTTCCTGTTGAACTCAGTTATGAAACATTAAAAGATTTACATAAATTAAAATCTGAACAGGTTGAAACTGAAGTTTTTGCATTTGGAAAATTACCCCTGGCCTACTCCGCTCGTTGCTATACTGCACGCGCGCACAAACTGCAAAAAGATGACTGCCAGTATCTGTGCATTGATTATCCCGATGGCATGTTACTTAACACTCAGGAAAGCCAGAAGTTTCTAACACTTAATGGCATACAAACCCAGTCAGCACAAACCTATAATCTTCTGTTAGAGATGGATAGTCTTAAAGAGTTAAAGATAGATATTTTACGTCTTAGTCCACAGTCACAGCACATGGAAAAAATAATTGATATTTACCATCGCTGTATGAACAATAAATTATCAGCTGAAGTTGCTTCTGAAAAATTACAGAAGCTAACACCTAATGGACTTTGCAATGGTTACTGGCACGGCAAACCGGGCATTGAACTAACGGTTGATAATGTCACAAGTTAGTCATTAGCGGATATCCAAATAATTTACTTGAACCAGTAGAAAGCAGCTTGCCGTTATTTTACCTGGGGAAAGACCGCCGCTTTTTGGCGCTCTGTCCCCGTTGTGATACCACTATAGTTGTACGAAATAGGTTTGCCGCGTCACCCCTTTTGAATGCCTATATATCACTCCGCCCAACTTTGCGTGGTATCACAACGGGGACGGAGCACAAACAGCGCGATCCATCCCCAGGCAAATCAGGTTTAAAATTTAAAATTCCACCGATGCAAACAGGCATTTAGTTGTTTGTTATAGCCAACCAAATATAGCATCCCCTCAAGACTACCCCTACATAAAGCAGGAACATTTCTTTGTTCTATAATCACTCATAATAGAAAATATTCCCCTTACTATTAAAGGATTACATAATGGCTGATACCTTCACTTTAACCAATAACACCAATGGCGAAACTGTCGAATTAAACCTGCGACAGGGCACTACCGGCCCTTCAGCCGTTGAAATATCAGCTTTATATAAAGAAAAAGGCGTGCTTGCTTTTGACCCTGGTTTTATGTCTACAGCCAGTTGTGAAAGCTCGATTACTTATATCGATGGCGAACAGGGCATATTACGATACCGTGGTTACCCTATTGAACAACTGGCAGAAAAAAGCACCTTTCTTGAAGTTTCCTATTTACTTATTAATGGTGAATTACCCACCACCGATGAACTGGCAAATTTTGAAGATATTATTATTCATCACACCATGATTAAAGAAACCATGCGTAATTTCTTTAATGGTTTTCAATATGATGCGCACCCTATGTCAATCATGATTGGCGTTGTTGGCTCTTTGTCCTCTTTCTACCATGACTCACTGGATATACATGACCCCAGACATCGAGAGATATCAGCTCACCGCATGATTGCAAAAATGCCAACTATTGCTGCCGCCTGTTATAAACACAGTATTTCTGAACCTATTATGTACCCAAAAAACGATCTGGATTACTGCGGCAATTTACTGCACATGATGTTTTCAACTCCATGCGAACCCTATGTCCCTGATCAAACCGCTATAGATGCCATGAACCTGCTATTTATATTACATGCCGATCACGAACAAAATGCCAGCACATCAACTGTACGTTTAGCAGGCAGTTCAGGCGCTAACCCTTTCGCCTGCATTGCATCAGGCATTGCATCACTATGGGGTCCTGCTCATGGCGGTGCAAACGAAGCAGTACTTAGTATGCTGGAAGAAATTGGTGATGCTTCAAATATTGATAAATATATTGCCAAAGCAAAAGATAAAAATGATCCATTCCGTTTAATGGGGTTTGGTCACCGCGTATATAGCAACTTTGATCCACGTGCCACAATCATCCGCAAAATGTGTCACGATGTTTTAGATAAGCTAGCTGATAATAATAATCCAATGTTTGAGCTGGCGCTTAAATTAGAAGAAGTCGCTTTAAAAGATGAGTATTTTGTTAAACGCAAACTGTATCCAAATGTAGATTTTTATTCTGGCATTATTTATCGTGCACTGAACATCCCAACAGAAATGTTTACCGTTATGTTTGCCATTGCCAGAACTGTTGGCTGGGTTGCACACTGGAGCGAAATGATAGCAGACCCAATGCAAAGAATTGGTCGACCCAGACAATTATATACAGGCGCAACTGAAAGGGATTATGTGGCTATTTATAATAGAAAGTAGTTCAGTAATACGGGGCGGAGCGAATGCCAGTAAGTTAAGGAAAATTTTTATTATCGCAGGGTGCGCACAGCGCACCCTACAAAAAAAGCTTACTAAGAGGAGCCTAACCCAGCCTCTCAGCTAAACGGCTGGCTTTATCAGTCAGGCTATAAAGGTATTTCCAGCGATTAGTTAAATCCAGCGCATCAAGGAAATTCTTCACATACAAACCCAGCTCTGTGTCACCATTCAGTTTAAGGCGACGATTAAAGAATAATGTATCTGGGTCTTCTCTCCTGCTAGCCAATAACAGAAAGTCATAAACCGTACCTTCAATAGTTAAATCAGCAGAGCAGCGAACATGGCACACTTTGATTTGCTGGTTCTGAAGCGTAAATTTGATATTTAGCCCTGCATCTCGAACGTGTATTGCAACAACTTTATCCTGTAAAAAATCAAGCTCATCATCTTCAAGCTCCTGTTTAAACAGACGATTTAATGAAGAGACAAACACACGGCTATGCAATGATGCAGGTGTCAAACGCACAGGCAATCGAAGAAAGCCGGGCAATACTGGGTTTTGTTTAAGGCTGTTAGTATTCATACAGTGCTTTATGCCAGATAGCACCAGATAAGTCATTAACCTGCATCAAAAATTAAAGAATGAATGAAAAGGAATAGTAGAATTAGATGCCTGCTTACATCCTGTTGCAGATGTTTAAGATTAAAAGATTTAACACAAAGGCTGCTTATGACTAGCTTAAGACATTGCTATCTATCAAATAAGACCTAAACCACTTCACGACACATCATAGCTTTCATTTTTTCAAGATCAGGATTTTTAACAACACCTTTTTCCGTCACTATCGCATCGACCAGTTCCGCTGGTGTAACATCAAAAGCCGGATTCCACGCCTGTGCACCTTCAGCTGCAACACGATTACCACCACAACATAATACTTCTTCACTGCTGCGCTGCTCTATTGGAATATCATCACCATGAATTATATTCATATCAACGGTTGTTGTAGGAGCAACCACCATAAATTTAACGCCGTGATATTTTGCCAGCACAGCTAAACTGTAAGTACCAATTTTATTGGCAACATCACCATTGCCCGCAATACGATCTGAACCTACAATGATCCAACTAATCTTACCCTGTTTCATTAATGTCGCCGCTGCACCTTCAGACAGCAGGGTAACTGGAATATCATCCTTTACCATTTCCCATGCAGTTAAACGCGCTCCCTGTAGCCAGGGTCGAGTTTCATCGGCATAGACATGATTGATTTTTTTATCATTAAATGCGCTTCGAATAACACCCAATGCTGTTCCATAACCACCGGTTGCTAATGCACCTGCATTGCAATGGGTTAATACTGCGCCGCTATCGTTGGCTATTAGTTCTGAGCCTAAATTACCCATTAAATAATTAGCTTCGATATCCTGTTGATGAATTTTATCTGCCGCATCTTTTAAAATATTAAAAGGATCAGTATCAATCTCATCAAAAAGGCTTTGCATATAATCCAGTGCCCAGAATAAATTTACAGCGGTAGGTCTGGATTCAGATAATATTTTTATATCCTGTTGAATTAACTGTTTCCAGTTATTTGCATCTTCTGCATATCGAATTCTTGCTGACAGCACTACACCATAAGCCGCCGTTATTCCAATGGCCGGTGCGCCACGAACAACCATATCTCGAATTGCATCTGCAACTTCTACCGCATTATGTAATTTTATTTCAGAATATTTTTGTGGAAGTATTCGTTGATCTAATAAATAAAGATGATCATCGCGCCAGGCGATGGGGCGAATTGAATCGTATTTTTTCATAAAAATAAAAACCTGCAACACCACAGAAGCACAGAGGAATTTATTTATACCTTTGCGTTCTATGTGCCTCTGTGACTATCCTGTTAGTTTACACCGGTAGCAAATTCAAGAATGGCAGTTTTCAGTTCCTGATTTAATTTTTTTGACACCTGAGTCATTAAACGACTTTCAGAATCATTTCGCTGCAAGGCAGAAACTTTTAATGGCCATTGTTTTCGACCACGAATTTTCCCATTTGCCTCTACCAGTTTCACGCTTAATTTACCACGTAACCAGTACCAGCCCTGTCGCATACCCAAATCCTGAACATCTAAACCAGCTACAAGAGTAAAACTGGCAGAACCATTAGCCGCTGGAAACCCTGCATTACCCATCGCAGATTTTAATGCCTGACTCAAACGGCCAACCGGATCATTATCAACAGCGGTAGCAATACGTAAATTTTGCAAATGAGATTCAAGCTTGCCTCGCAAATCAGCAACACTCCACTTAGCAGGCAAACCCTTGCCACTTAAATCAATTACTTTTAATGTTTTCTGTAATACCTGTCTTTCCTGTTGTAATGACATGGCTTTATTAAGTGCTGCCATTTTTAAAAGGCTGTCTGACTGAGAGCCACTACGATTTAATTCAGATTGTGTTTCACGATCAAGTCGAGACATTTCCAGTCGAATATTACTTCCCGCATGTTTACGATCTAAAACAGCTAAAGCATGGTAAGTAAAAACAGATTTATCCAGCCAGGTTTCAGCTACACGCGCACCTTGAATAACCTTATCAGTACGAATATTTATTTGCTGAGCCAGACGTTGTTTTTTTGTATAACTTTCTCTGCCATTAGTTACATTTACTTTTGTATCTGATGTTGTTGTTGAAGACTCTTTAATATGCAGTTCAAAAACCTTGGCCAGATTACCTAATGCTCTGTCTTTTGCCAGTTCAGCTTTTGAGGCTGAACCTGTCGCAGTTATAAATTGACTGTTAGGATAAGAATTAGCTTCACTACTAACCCACTCTGGCTTTGCTTCAGCATGGGCGGTTTTTATTTCTGCATAAGAACAGGCATATAAAAAAATAGAAAGCAGACCTGTAAACAGGCCCGCCATAATTTTAGATTTATAATTCACTTTTTTATTCCATTTATATTTGAATTAGCTACGGCCACCTGATGTATTTGAAGCAGTAATAACAGTGCCTGCTACAGGCGCTACAGAAACAGGTGCTGTCCAGTATCGATTAATAATCGTTTTTTGATTAGCCTTAATAGTGACTGGAACTTCAATAGTATCTCTTAATACCCCTCCTGTACCTATTACTTCAATTTTCAGATTTTGCTTACCTTCGGGTAAAAATACTCTGCCAATTTGAATTTGCTGTGGCAGGGTATTCCAGCAACGTGTATCGGCTATTTCAGTGGCATGATTTACAACCATCATAGCCAGCTGTGCAAAACCACCATAAGCACCTCCACGATCCCCTGTTTCTTTCTCGATCTTTTTCTTTGCAACCACACGCGCAATTGCACGTGTGGTAATTAGTGCAATGTCTTCATTAAGTGCAGCACGCGCCAGACCATCAATATTTTCTACCGTTTCCAGCATTTTTGTTTGACCGCCAATACTTAAACGCACTTGATTAACATATTCAGGAGGATTGGGATAAGTGGGTAGTGCAACCTTTATATTCAGTGCCAGTATATTTGAATAAGACTCAATTGTTTTCTGATCCCGTTGAGGCGCAAGACCATTGTGCATAATAATAACTAACTCACCTTTGCCTGTGGTTTTCTGAGCTTTAAAATCAGGCATAGAAAATTCTTTCTTGTAGTTTTTATATTCACCCCAAAGCTTCTCATTAGCTAATAACGTTAATAAATCCTGTTTTAACTGACTGGGCACATTCAACCCATGCCGTTCTTTAGTTGCTTTATAAGCATCAACTGCCTGTCTATATGAAACCAGCGCACTATCTTTTTCGCCTAACGCCTCAAAAATAATACCTGAAAGATAACGCACAAAAGGATCTTCTTCTGGGGCATCTCCCCATTCCATCATTTTTACATCCGACTGCATTATTTCTACACGCGCCGCATCCAGATCACCCATTGAAATATAATTTAATGCTTTATAAGCATGCACCAACACCTGCTCATAGCGATCACCATCAAAACTGATCGTTTCATCATTAACAATAACTGCCGCTGCCTGCTCTGAGATACTGGTACTATAAAGTTCCTGAATTTTTTCTTTAGCAATTTCCAGGGCTTTATTACTACCCTCAAAATCACCATTCATGCTGCGTAAAATGCCGCGGTTCATATTCACCATGACATCATCAGATTCACCATCTTTTTCAACTTCCATCAAAGCCATATCTGGACGGCCTTGCTTAAGGAAAGTTCTCATACCAGCAGATTTTTCTGCCTGTGTTGCACAACCTTGAAGGGTTAAAAGACTTATAACAGCGAGTATGCTGCCTAATCGAATAAGGATAGAAGATTCCATTTAGCACTTTCCTCTTAAATTGGGTCGGTTAATTCTGTCTATATTTTTTATCCCGGAAACACAGTTATTCATATTCTTTAATGAATAGCTGTGTACCCGGTTATTAGCTTAACTTAATATATTTTTTAGAAACGGAAACCGCTTTGTTCAACCACTTTTTTGATTTTCTTCTGGCCAACCCAAACTTTACGGTTACTTTCCAGATCAATCAAAGTTAGATCAACCTGATAAAAACGGACTTGCTCGCCCTGCACTGAATCAATAATGGTATTAATCGAACCTTTAAGCATGAAATCAGCGCCCTGCTCATTGCCCATGGCTTTACGCGTATCATCACGTGCATTTAAATCTTGATCACGACGCTCAGCACGAATTTCACCACGCTCAGAAGCAGATGCTACAAACTCAACTTCACCTGAATTAATTAAGGATTTTTCAAGGTCATTTACAAAAGTACGGGTATTAATATGTTCATGACTCAGATTACGAACTGTACCCACGATAACAGTAGGCTGCTTACCTTTTTTACGACTAAAACGATTCAACCAGGGACGTGCTAATACATCCTGAATCATCTCATCAGATACTAAACGAGAATCCGTATCATTCCATTTACCACTCAAATCTTTTGTTGAGTCTACAGCGACTCGGGTCGTTGTTCTTTTACAACCCACCATGCTGAAAGCCATTACTGCGCTTAGTGCCATTACGGGTAATACTCGACTAAATTTTAGTGCCTGCATGCAGTTATCTCCATTGTTTATAATTATTCAAATAAGCATGTGTTTATAACATTTTTCTATCGGATAAGCATAGCCTATTTTAGCCCATAATCCATTCAGACTTGCAGGCATCCTCATCACAGGGTATCTTGCCGCCATGAATACTGTGGATACACTCATACATGCCCGCTGGGTTATACCTGTTACTGATGGCGACCCTGTACTGGATCACCACAGCATTGCAGTACATGATGGCCGAATTGTTGCTATTTTACCCACCGAACAGGCTCGTGCAAAATACCAGGGGCATATTGAAAACGAATACCACAGCCATGCCATTATACCCGGCCTGATCAATGCACATACCCACGCATCAATGAGCCTGTTTCGCGGCATTGCCGATGATTTACCCTTAATGGACTGGCTTAATAACCATATCTGGCCAGCTGAACAACAGTGGGTTAACGAAGAGTTTATTCATGATGGCAGTGAACTGGCCATTGCTGAAATGTTACGCTCAGGCACTACCTGTTTTAATGATATGTATTTTTTCCCCAACATCACTGCACGCGTTGCCAGAGATGCAGGGATTCGAGCCTGTGTTGGCCTGATCGTTATTGATTTCCCAACCGTATGGGCCAATAACGCCGATGAATACATAGAAAAAGGCCTGGATTTACGAGACAAGTTTCGTAGCGACGCCCTTATTCACACACCTTTTGCGCCTCATGCGCCCTACACCGTTTCAGACGAGCCTTTAAAACGTTTACGTGTATTATCAGATGAGATGGATTTACCTGTACATATACATTTGCATGAAACCATGGCTGAAGTTGAACTGGCCGTAAATAGCACAGGCATGCGACCACTCAAACGACTGGAAGAACTGGGGCTGATATCACCCAATCTGGTTGCTGTACACATGACTCAACTCAATGATGATGAAATCAAATTACTCGCCGAAGCCGGCAGCCATGTTGTACACTGCCCTGAATCTAATCTAAAACTGGCCAGCGGTTATTGCCCTGTACAAAAGTTAATCGATGCGGGCATTAACGTTGCATTAGGCACCGACGGTGCAGCCAGTAACAATGACCATAACATGATCGGTGAAATGCACACCGCTGCCTTAACAGGCAAATGCGTTGCCAATGATGCCTCCGCACTAAGCGCATCTCAAACACTTCGTATGGCAACAATCAATGGTGCAAAAGCTCTGGGGCTGGATTCACAAACAGGCTCATTAGAAGCTGGTAAATATGCAGATATGGTTGCCATTGACTTTAACTCACTGGAATTATCGCCGGTATATAACCCTGTCTCACACCTGGTTTACAGCTGTGGCCGAGAACAGGTAACCGATGTCTGG
The DNA here is from genome assembly GCA_964522445.1 of uncultured Thiotrichaceae bacterium. Lineage (GTDB taxonomy): Bacteria > Pseudomonadota > Gammaproteobacteria > SZUA-229 > SZUA-229 > CAZFUY01. The sequence goes on from CAZFUY010000042.1 coordinate 22,747, forward strand.
GTAGCAGGCAAACACCTGTTAAAAGAACGCGCGCTTACAACATTAGATGAACATAAAATCATCAGCAAAGTACAGGCGTGGAATGATAAGATCGAATAAATAAAACAACTGATTAACAAACAATTAAAAGAACACTATAACTTACAAAAATTATGAGCACATTAAATATAGATCCTGCTGAAATAGCTAAATTCGAAGAACTCGCCTCACGCTGGTGGGATACTCACGGTGAATTTAAACCCTTACATGAAATCAATCCACTACGATTACATTACATTGATGAGCGAGTAAGCCTTCAGGGCAAAAAAATTCTTGATGTCGGCTGCGGCGGTGGCATTTTATCTGAAAGCATGGCACAAAGAGGCGCCACTGTTACAGGCATCGACATGGGCAAAGCCCCCCTTTCTGTTGCTAAATTGCACGCCATGGAAACAGATGTTGAAATCGATTACCAGCAAATTACCGTTGAAGAGCTGGCAGAAAAAATGCCCGGTGAATTTGATGCAGTAACCTGTATGGAAATGCTGGAACACGTGCCCGACCCAGCATCCGTTATTAAAGCCTGTAAAGATCTTGTAAAACCCGGCGGCCCGGTTTTCTTTTCAACCATAAATAGAAACCCAAAATCTTACGCCTTTGCAATTTTAGGTGCAGAATATATTCTAAAAATGCTCCCTCAAGGTACACATGACTATGACAAATTTATCCGACCTTCAGAACTGGATGAATGGGCAAGACAGGCTGGCCTTGAACTCAAAGATATCACCGGCTTAAGCTACAACCCTTTAACTAAAAATTACAAACTGGGTCGTGATGTCAATGTTAATTACATGACATATTACATAAGTGATGTGGACTAAGCATACCTCTGTCATTCCCGCATGCTTCTAGCGGGAACCCAGAAGTTTAAACAACTAGATTCCCGCTAGAAGCATGCGGGAATGACAATATGCGGAATATTAATGAGTGAAATTAAAACTGTTCTATTCGATCTGGATGGAACACTCATCGACACTGCGCCAGATATGGCCAATGCATTAAATATTTTATTAAAAGAAGAAGACCTGAAAGAGTTACCTTTTGAAACCATTCGCCCCGTTGTATCCAATGGCAGCGCTGCACTAGTCGCTTTAGGTTTTGGTGAAAACATTGAAGAAAGTTATATAAACAAACTCAAAAAACGTTACCTGGAAATTTATCAGGAAAAACTATGCATTGACTCTATACTTTTTAACGGCATGGAAAAGCTATTAAATAAAATAGA